>CAZMMO010000062.1:0-9582 GCA_964567365.1 uncultured Rhodanobacteraceae bacterium
GTGTGGGGCGCGGTCGGTTTTTGTGGTTCGGGACTCGGGACGCGGGACTCGGGACGCGGGACTCGGGACTCGGGACCCGATCTTCGGCTGGCTTTGTGCGGGGGATGGGTTTGTGTCTTCGACAAGCCGTGTGGGGGCCAGAGCCTGGGTTGTACGAGCCGGTTTTGGTTGCCCGAATTTTCCTTTCGCGCTGTGGTGGCTCCTACACCCGTCCAGGGCCGTGAGCACTTCGAAGCCGAAAGATCTCGATTCCTGCATCGACCTTTTCGAAGGACGGGTCCCGAGTCCCGAGTCCCGAGTCCCGATCCTCAAACTCCCCCGAAGCCCCCAGCCATCCAATCCTCCAACACCCGCCCAACGCAAAAAACCCACCAATTCAACACTCTTGCCGAAGTTCCTCACAAACCACTCTCAAATTCAGCCAAGGTTGCGCTTTGTTATTGATCTGCAAGCAATTTTCGCTTGACAGTCTCAGGGGCTGAGACTATTGTGGCGATCAGTGTCTATTAGTGGTTTTTTGTGGAGACCAGATCGCCGTGTTTCAGGGTGAAACCGCCATCACCGTCGACGCCAAAGGGCGCGTGGCCATCCCGACCGTCTATCGGGATGCGATTGCGCGCGCCTGCGGCAATCACCTGGTGGTGACCTACAACCCGTTCGAATCCGGCTGTCTGTGGCTGTTTCCACTCGATGAATGGGAGCGGGTGCGCGATCAGGTCAACGCGTTGCCCGGGGTCAAGGCGGTGCACCGCAATCTGCAGATGAAGCTGGTTGGTGCCGCGGCGATGGTCGAGCCCGACGGTGCCGGGCGGATTCTGCTGCCGGCCAGCCAGCGCGGCGCCGCCGGCATCGAGAAGAAGGCGGTGCTGCTGGGCATGGGCAACAAGTTCGAGTTGTGGAGCGAGCAGGCCCATCTGGCCAAGATCCGCCAGACCATCGGCGAGGACGAGATCAGCGAGGAGATGGCCGACCTGAAGCTGTAGTACGGCATAGAGAAGGCGATACCGAGTGGGGTGGCCGCAATGCAGGACAACCAATTGCAGCACATCCCGGTGATGCTGGAGGAGGCGCTGGAGGGACTCGCCGTGAAACCGCGGGGACGATATCTGGATGGCACATTCGGGCGTGGCGGGCATGCCCGCGCGCTGCTGGACCGGCTTGCCCCCGAAGGGCGCCTGCTGCTGATGGATCGTGATCCCGAAGCCGTCGCTGCCGCCCGGCGTGCCTTCGGCGGTGACGCGCGGGTCGCGATTCGCCACGGCAGCTTTGCCGGCCTGGCCGAGTGGGACCAGACCGCCCCCGGTCTGGACGGGGTGCTGCTGGACATCGGGGTGTCCTCGCCCCAGCTCGACGATGCCTCGCGGGGTTTCAGCTTCATGGCGGACGCGCCATTGGACATGCGTATGGATACGACACAAGGAGAAAGCGCCGCCGATTTCCTGGCCGGCGCGGACGAGAAGGAGATCGCCGAGGTGCTGTGGCGCTACGGCGAGGAACGCTTCAGCCGCCGCATCGCGAAGGCCATCGTCGAGCGCCGCCGGTCGCGGCCGATCCGGCGCACGGGCGAGCTGGCCGCGCTGCTGGAGGAGCTGCTGGGTCGTCGCGAGAAGGGCAAGCATCCGGCCACGCGCACTTTCCAGGCCTTGCGCATCCGTGTCAACGGCGAGCTGGACGCATTGCAACAGGGGCTGCAGGGGGCGCTCGAACGGCTGCGGCCGGGCGGGCGCCTGGTGGTGATCAGTTTCCATTCGCTGGAGGATCGTCTGGTCAAGCAGTTCATCCGCGACGAATCGGGACGCGTGCGCGCGCAGCCGCGGCACCTGCCGCCGGCGCCGGCACGCCCGGCGCGCCTGCGCGCCATGGGCAAGGCGCGTGCCGGCAAGGCCGAACTGGCAGCCAATCCGCGTGCGCGCTCGGCGGTGTTGCGCGTGGCCGAGCGGCTGGGAGCCCCGGTCGCCGAAACTTTCGAGGCGAAAAAGTGACTGCGCGCGTACAGATTTTCGACGGTTCGCCGGCCCCTGGTGGTTCCATGGGCCAAGAGGCGGCGGCATGACGGTGTTGCGCGCCATCGCCCTGCTGGGCCTGCTGCTGGCCGTGATCGCCAGCGCCATCGCCGTGGTCTGGGCGCGCCAGGAAAACCGCATGCTGTTCATGCAGTTGACCCGGCTGCAGAACCAGCGCGATCACCTCAACGTGGAATTCGGCCGCCTGGAGCTGGAGCAGGCGACCTGGGCCGATCCGGTGCGCATCGAGGCACTGGCGCGTCACAAGCTGGGCATGGTGTCCCCCGCGCCCGACGACATCCGGTTGATCCGCCCATGAGCATGCGCGGCGGAAACACCCGCATCGATACCCCGCGTCGCAACCGCGGTCCCAGCACGCGCAAGCGCCTGGCGCTGGTGGCGACGCTGCTCGGCCTGGCCTCGGTCGGCCTGGTGGTGCGCGCGGTGGACCTGCAGGTGGTGGACAAGGGTTTCTACCAGCAGCAGGGCGACGAGCGCTTCCTGCGCACGGTGCCGATCCCGGTTTCGCGCGGCACGATTTTCGACCGCAACGGCGTGCCGCTGGCGGTGTCGACCCCGGTGGAATCGCTGTGGGCCAACCCGAAGAAGCTGCTCGACCACAGCGACCGCATTCCGCAACTGGCCCGGGCCCTGGGCGTGGACGCCGACGAACTGGGACGGCGCCTGGCACAGCGGGCCGGGCGCCAGTTCGTGTACCTGAAGCGGCAGCTGAGCCCGGAGGCGGCGCAAGCCGTGTTGAATCTGAAGATCCCGGGCGTCAACGAGCAGCGCGAGTACCGCCGCTACTACCCCTCCGGCGCCATCACCGCGCACGTGATCGGCTTCACCAACATCGACGGACACGGCCAGGAAGGCCTGGAGCTGGCCTACAACCAGTGGCTGACGGGCAAGGCGGGCGCCAAGAAGGTGATCCGCAACGGCAACGGCCGCGTGGTGGAAAACGTGGAACTGGTGCGTGCGCCGCAGCCGGGTCACGACCTGACCCTGAGCATCGACCGGCGCATCCAGTACCTGGTCTGGCGCGAGCTCAAGGACGCGATGAAGAAATATCGCGCCACCTCGGCCTCGATGGTGGTCATGGATCCGCGCAACGGCGAAGTGCTGGCCATGGTCAACCTGCCGTCCTACAACCCCAACGACATCGACTCCAGCACGGCGGCCGAACGCCGCAGCCGCGTGGTGACTGATGTGGTCGAGCCCGGCTCCACGGCCAAGGCGTTCACCGTCACCGCGGCGCTGGACAGCGGCAAATGGACGCCGACCACGCCGGTCCAGACCGCGCCGGGCTGGTACGTCATCAGCGGGTACACCATCCACGACGACGAAAACAACGGCCTGCTCGACGTCACCGGCGTCATCACCCGCTCGAGCAACATCGGCGCGGCCAAGATCGCGCTCAGCCTGCCCACCAAGGAGATGTACGACACCTTCCGCGACTTCGGTTTCGGCTCCAGCACCGGCAGCGGCTTCCCGGGCGAGTCCGCCGGCATCCTGCCGATCGGGCGCGACTGGCGTGACATCCGCCAGGCCACGATCGGCTACGGCTACGGCTTCAGCGTCACCTTGCTGCAGCTGGCGCAGGCCTATTCGGCGCTGGCCGACGGCGGCGTGCTGCATCGGCCCAGCTTCATCAAGGGCATCGACCATCCCGGCAAGCGCGTGGTCTCGGCGCGCGTCGACCACGAGGTGGTCGGTATGCTCAAGACCGTGGTCGAAGACCCCAACGGCACCGCCTACCGCAGCGCGCGCATCCGCGACTACAGCGTGGCCGGCAAGACCGGCACCTCGCACCAGGCCGACGACGGGGGCTATTCGCAGGACACCTACAACTCGCTGTTCGCCGGCATGGTGCCGGCCAGTCGTCCGCGCCTGGTCGGCGTCGTGCTGGTGCGCGGGCCGCATGGCGCGTATTTCGGTACCGCGGTGGCCGCGCCGGTGTTCAAGGCGGTGATGCAGGGCGCGTTGCGCCTGCTCGACATCCCGCCGGACAAGGTGGGCGACCAGTTCGTGATCGGCGGCAAGAACGCGCCCGCGGGCACCGGCGCCCAGGCCGTGGCGATGACCGGAGGTGCGTCATGAGCCCCGGCATGTCCGTGCGCGACCTGCTGACCGGTGTGGCCGAACCGGCGACCGCCGGAGACATCGTGGTCTCGGGCCTGAACCTGGACTCGCGCCGCGTGCGTCCCGGCGACGCCTTCGTCGCTCTCGAGGGCGGCACGACGCATGGCATCGAGTTTGCGTCGGTGGCGTTTGAGCGTGGGGCGGTGGTGGTGTTGGCGGAGAAGCCGGGACCCGGGACCCGGGACCCGGGACCCGATACTTGCGGGGATGCCGCTGTTTCGAGCTTCTCGGCTTCGATGGAACCTGATGACGAGTCAGATGCATCGATGAGGCTGGAGGCGGGTCCCGGGTCCCGGGTCCCGGGTCCCGTCATCTGGATCCACAACCTGCGCCACCACCTCGGCAACATCGCGGCACGCTTCTTCAACCACCCGTCCGCCAACCTGACCGTCATCGGCGTCACCGGCACCAACGGCAAGACCTCGACCGTGCAGATGCTGGCCAATGCGTTGCAGGAGCTGGGCCATCGGGCCGCCAGCATCGGCACCCTGGGGGTCGGCCTGGTCGGTCAGGTGGTGGCCGGCGAGCGCACCACGCCGGATGTGATCAGCGTGCACGGCCAACTGGCCGCGTTGCGCGAGGCGGGGGCCAGCCATGTGGCCATGGAGGTGTCCTCGCACGCGCTGGACCAGCATCGCGTGGACGGCGTGGGTTTCGACGTCGCGGTGTTCACCAATCTCACCCGCGACCACCTGGATTACCACGGCACCATGCAGGCCTATGGCGCGGCCAAGGCCCGCCTGTTCGCCTGGCCGACGCTGCGGGTGGCGGTGATCAATGTCGACGACGACTTCGGCCGCACGTTGGCCGCGCAGCTGGCCGACGGCGTCGAATGCGTGCGCGTGGGCATGTACCGCGACGAGGCCGAGGTCCGCGCCACCGGGGTCCGCACCAGCGCCGCGGGACTGGATTTCGACCTGCACACCCCGTGGGGCCGCGGGCACGTGGCCAGCTCCTTGCTGGGCTCGTTCAACGTCTCCAACCTGCTGGCCGTGGCGGCGTGCCTGGGCGTGCTCGGGGAGTCGTTTGGACGCATCGTCGAAGTGCTGGGCA
This sequence comes from uncultured Rhodanobacteraceae bacterium, assembly GCA_964567365.1. Taxonomy (GTDB): domain Bacteria; phylum Pseudomonadota; class Gammaproteobacteria; order Xanthomonadales; family Rhodanobacteraceae; genus Oleiagrimonas. The sequence continues at coordinate 5,199 of CAZMMO010000062.1, forward strand.
AGTTGCCGCCAGTGCGCGGACGCATGAACCGCCTGGGCGGGGACGACGGCCTGCCGCTGCTGGTGGTCGACTACTCGCATACGCCCGACGCGCTCGAACAGGCCCTGTCCAATCTGCGCCGCCATTGCCGCGGACGTCTGCTGTGCGTGTTCGGCTGCGGCGGCGAGCGCGACACCGGCAAGCGGCCGATGATGGGAGCGATCGCCTCGCGCCTGGCCGATGCCACCATCGTCACCGACGACAACCCGCGCGGCGAGGACGGCGACGCCATCGTTGCCGACATCCTCGCGGGCGTGGAGCCGGGGCACCCGGTCGAGGTCGAGCGCGACCGCGCTCGCGCCATAGCCCGGGCGCTGGACCTGGCCCGGCCCGGCGACGTCGTCCTGGTGGCCGGCAAAGGCCACGAGACCTACCAGGAAACCGCAGACGGGCGCCATCCGTTCGACGACCTGGAAGTGGCTCGTGCAGCCATGGAGGGGCGGGCATGTTGAATCTCCGCCTGTCCGAAGTGGCCCTGTGGGCACACGGCACCCTGTCCGGCGCGGACCTCGAGGTACGCGAGGTGGCCACCGATTCGCGCCGCATCCGCGGCGGCGAGTTGTTCGTGGCCCTGCAGGGCGAAAACCACGACGGACACGACCACGTGGCCGCGGCCGGTGCCGCCGGCGCCGCCGCCGCGCTGGTGTCGCGGCCGGTGGAAGCCGACCTGCCGCTGGTGCAGGTGGCCGACACGCTGACGGCCCTGGGCGACCTGGCCAGCGCGCTGCGGGCGCGCTCGCACGCCTGCGTGATCGGCATCACCGGCTCCAACGGCAAGACCACGGTCAAGACCCTGACCGCGTCGATCCTCTCGCGGCAGGGCCGCACGCACGTCAGCGCCGGCAATTTCAACAACGAGATCGGGTTGCCGCTGACACTGCTTGCCATGCCGGACGACACCGAGTACGCGGTGCTGGAAATGGGCGCCGGCAAGCCCGGCGACATCGCCTACCTGGCGGCCATCGCGCGGCCGGACATCGGCCTGGTCAACACCATCGCACCGGCGCATCTGGAACGCATGGGCTCGCTCGAGGGCGTCGCCGAGACCAAGGGTGCGATCTACGAGGCACTGCCCGCCGACGGTACCGCCGTCATCAATGCCGATGGCGATTTCGCCGATTTCTTCTCCGGCCTGGCCGGCGCGCGGCGCGTACTGCGCTTTGGCCTGGACACGGCGGCGGACGTGACCGCCGAGATCGAGTCGATGGACGCGTGCGGCTCGAATTTCCGCCTGGCCACGCCGCGCGGCAAGGCTCCGGTGCGGCTGCCGCTGCCGGGCCGGCACAACATCGCCAACGCCTTGGCCGCGACCGCGATCGCCTGCGCACTGGAGATGCCGCTGGACAGCATCGTGGCCGGGCTCGAGCGCGTCGATCCGGTGACCGGACGTCTGGCCGCGCAGGCCATGCCCGGCGGCTGGACGCTCATCGACGACAGCTACAACGCCAATCCGGGCTCGGCCGCGGCCGCCATTGACACCTTGCTGCTGGCGCCGGGCGAACACTGGCTGGTGCTGGGCGACATGGGCGAACTGGGCCCGCAGGCGCGCGAGCTGCACGCCGCCCTGGGCCAGCGGGCCCGGGAGCGCGGCATCGAGTGCCTGTATACGGTCGGGCCGCTGGCGCAGGCGGCGGCGGAAAGTTTCGGCGCCGAGGCGCGTCATTTCGAGAGTCAGGCGGCACTGGTGACGGCCCTGCGCGAAGCGGTGCATGCCGGCGTGACGTGCCTGGTCAAGGGTTCGCGTGCATCGGCCATGGATCGCGTGGTGGCGGCACTGGTCAAGGGGGATGCGCACCATGTTGCTTGAGCTGGCTCATTGGCTGTCGCGCTATTTCACCGCGCTACGACTGTTCGACTACATCACCTTCCGCACCATCATGAGCACGCTGACGGCATTGTCCATCGCCCTGCTGGTCGGTCCGCGCACCATCCGCCGCCTGGCCACGATGAAGGCCGGACAGGTGGTGCGCAGCGACGGTCCGCAGACGCATTTGACCAAGGCCGGCACGCCGACCATGGGCGGGTCGCTGATCCTGGCCGCGATCGCGGTCGCCACGCTGCTATGGGGCGACCTGCACAACCGCTTCGTGTGGGTGGTGCTCGTGGTCACGCTGTTGTTCGGTGCGATCGGCTTCTACGACGATTACCGCAAGCTGGTGTTGCAGGACAGCCGCGGGCTGGCCTCGCGCTGGAAGTATTTCTGGCAATCGGTGTTCGGCCTGCTGGCGGCGTTGTTCCTGTTCTACACCGCGCAGGTCCCGGCCGAGACCGCCTTGTACGTGCCGCTGTTCAAGCACGTGGCGATCCCGCTGGGCGTCGGGTTCGTGGTGATCGGCTATTTCATCATCGTGGGTTTCTCCAACGCGGTGAACCTCACCGACGGCCTGGACGGCCTGGCCATCATGCCCAGCGTGCTGATCGCCGGCGCGCTGGGCATCTTCGCCTACCTGGCCGGCAACGCGGTGTTCTCGCAGTACCTGGGCATCCCGTCCATTCCCGGCGCCGGCGAGCTGTCGATCTTCTGTGGCGCGCTGGGCGGCGCCGGGCTGGGGTTCCTGTGGTTCAACACTTATCCGGCGCAGGTGTTCATGGGCGATGTCGGCGCACTGGCCATCGGCGCCGCGCTGGGCACCATCGCCATGATCGTGCGCCAGGAAATCGTGCTGCTGATCATGGGCGGCGTGTTCGTGGTCGAGACCGCCTCGGTGATGCTGCAGGTGGCCAGCTTCAAGCTGACCGGCAAGCGCATCTTCCGCATGGCGCCGATCCACCACCACTTCGAACTCAAGGGCTGGCCGGAACCGCGCGTGATCGTGCGTTTCTGGATCATCTCGGTGGTGCTGGTGCTGGTTGGGCTGGCAACGTTGAAGGTGCGGTGATGGTTGTGCACGGGAATCGGGAATGGGGAATGGGGAATAGATGGCACGCCGATGCCATCTCGTACACGTATGCGTGTCCCGCATGGTTTCGTCTTCGCGTCGGTGCCGGTGATCCGCGACCCCATTCCCTATTCCCCATTCCCCATTCCCGCGACGCAGGAGCACACCATGCTCGTCCTTGACATCCTCCAACCGTCGCAAGCCCGCCGCCGCCGGCCGGGACCGAAAGGCCGTTACGACATCGCCCTGTTGCTGGCGGCGATCGGGCTGGCGAGCCTGGGCGTGGTGATGGTCGCGTCCAGTTCCATCGCGGTGGCCGCCGGCAAGCACATCGGCGAGTTCTATTACCTCAAGCACCATGTGTTCTACCTGGCGCTGGGCATCGTCCTGGCCGCGGTGGCGGCACGGGTGGAGTTGAAGTTTCTCGAAAAGCATTCCCTGTTGTGGCTGGCCGGCGGGGTGTTCCTGCTGCTGGCGGTGTTCCTGCCCGGCGTGGGCATGCGCATCAACGGCGCGCGCCGCTGGCTGCACCTGGGGCCGCTGAGTTTCCAGCCGGTGGAGGCCATCAAGCTGATCCTGATCGTGTACCTGGCCAGTTACCTGGTCCGGCATCGCGACGGGGTGGAGCACCGGTTCTTCGGCGCCTTCAAGCCGCTGGCGGTGGCGCTGTTCCTGGCCGCGCTGTTGCTGGTGCAGCCCGACTTCGGCTCGGCGGCATTGTTGCTGGCGGTCACGGTAGGCATGATCTGGCTGGGCGGCGCGCGCATGCGCAACCTGGTGTACATGGGCATTCCGCTGGTTCCCGTCGCCGCGCTGGTGGCGACCAGCCAGGATTACCGGGTGCAACGCCTGATGTCCTTCCTCAATCCCTGGAAGGACCCGTTCGACAACGGCTTCCAGCTGGTGCAGGCGCTGATCGCCATCGGCCGCGGCGAATGGTTCGGCGTGGGGCTGGGCGGCAGCGTGCAGAAGCTGTTCTACCTGCCCGAGGCGCACACCGATTTCATCCTGGCCGTGATCGGCGAGGAACTGGGCCTGGCCGGCATCGTGCTGGTGCTGGGGCTGTTCGGCCTGCTGGTGTGGCGTGGCCTGGTCATGGGACTGAAGGGGGTGGAACTGGGCCAGCGTTTTGCCGGCTACGTGGCCTACGGCATTTCGATGATGATCGGCCTGCAGGCGCTGGTATCGATCGGGGTCAACCTGGGCGTGCTGCCGACCAAGGGCCTGACCCTGCCGCTGATCAGCTCCGGCGGATCCAGCGTGCTGCTGACCTGCGCCATGCTGGGCGTGCTGCTGCGCGCCACCTACGAGATCAACCGCGCCGAGGACACGCGGCGCATGGCGGTGCGGCACGTCGCGGCCAGCGAGACAGTGGCCGATGCCGAGGAGGTGTCGGCATGAAGTATTGCGGGACTCGGGGGGGGGGGGGGGGGGGGGGGGGGGGGGGGGGGGGGGGGGGGGGGGGG
>CAZMMO010000063.1:0-9424 GCA_964567365.1 uncultured Rhodanobacteraceae bacterium
CGCAGGACGGGTGGGCGATCGCGTGCCTTCAGAGCATGCCCAGGTCGCGCGCCACGCCCTGCACCGCCCCGGTACACGCGTCGAGTTCCGCGTCCCGCGCCACCACCCGCACGCGCGCATCCAGGGTGCAGGTCAGGGCCCGTGCCAGCAACGTGGCATGCGCCTGCGCCAGGGCCTCGGCCTGCGGCGCGGCGAGCAGGCCCGCCTTCCGGCAGGCCCCGATCAATGCCGCCGTGGAGGTCGACTCCAGCAACGCGGGATGGGCCTGCGCATGGGCCAGCACCAGTCCCTGCAGCACGAACTCGATGTCCAGCAGCGTGCCCGCGCCCTGCTTGAGGTCGAGCCGGTCGCCCGCCGAACGGTCGCGTTGCTGGCGCCAGCGACCGCGCATGCCGGCCACCTCGGCATACACCTCGCCGGGCTCGCGCGGCTGCATCAGCACCGTACGCCGCACCTGGCGCAACCGTTCTCCCAGTTCCGCATCGCCGGCGATGGGCCGCGCGCGCAGCAGGGCCTGGTGTTCCCAGGTCCAGGCGCGCTCGTTCTGGTAGGCGGTGAAGGCGTCCAGACTGGTCACCAGCAGGCTCTTGGTGCCGTCCGGGCGCAACCGCGTGTCCACCTCGTACAGGCGTCCGGCCCGGGTCAGCACGGACAGCCAGTGCATCACCCGCTGCGTCAGGCGCTGGTACCAGTGCACGCCGTCGAGCGGACGGGCGCCGTCGCTGCGGGCCCGGGCGCGCTCGCCGTCGTAGACGAACACCAGGTCCAGATCGGAGGCGAAACCCAGTTCCCGGCCGCCCAGGCTGCCATAGCCCAGCACGGCGAATCCCAGCCCCACGCCGGGCAGGCGGCCGTGACGGGCCACCAGCTCGCGTCCGGCCAGGGTCAGCACGGCGCCCACCACGGCCTCGGCCAACGCGGCCAGGCGGCGCGCCGTGGCCACCGCGTCGGCGCGCCCGTCCATGAAGGCCAGGCCCAGGCGGAAGGCCAGGCTGGCCTTGAGTTCGTTGAGCCGTTCCAGGTCGCCCTCGGCGTCGTGTTCGTCCAGGGCCGCCAGCGCGCGCGTGATCTCGGCGGCGATGTCGGCGCGCTTGAGCGGCAGCTGGTCGATGCGCGGATCGAGCACGTCGTCGAGCAGCAGGGGCTGGGCGATCACGCTTTCGGCAAGAAAGGCGCTGGCGGCGAACAGCTCGGCCAGCCGCTTGCGCGCGCGCGGCTGCTCCTCCAGCAGGGCCAGGTAGGCCGAGCGCCGGGTCACGGCCTGGACCAGACGCAGCATGCGCGCCAGGCACGCGCCGGGCGCGCGGGTGGCCTGGGCCGCGGCCAGCAGCTGCGGCATCAGACGGTCCAGGCGCGCGCGCCCGCGCACGGACATGGTGCGCACCTGCGGCGACACCGACAACTGGCGCAGGGCGTCGGCGAGGGTGTCGGCATCCTCGAAGCCGGCCGCGGCCAGATCCTCGGCGCCCAGACCACCTTTCCCGGCGGCCTGCCACAGGGCGGTGTCCGCCGACGGCGCCACGGCATGACGGCCGCCGCGCGGCACCAGCACGGCATCGAACTCCTCGCTGACGGCCTCGCGATGGCCGGCCAGCTCCGCGGCCAGCTCGTCCCAGCCGGCGCGGCCCATGCCCAGGGCGATGCGTTCGCGTGACAAGGCATCGTCGGGCACGTCGTGGGTCTGCGCGTCGCGCAGCATCTGCACGCGGTTTTCCAGGCGGCGCAGGAACAGGTAGGCTCCGCGCAGGCGCTCGGCCCGCGCCGAGGGCATGAAACCGCGCGCCTCGCACGCGGCCAGCGCCGGCAGCAGGCCGCGCATGCGCAGGCCGGGCTCGCGGCCGCCGCGGATCAGTTGCATCAGCTGCACCACGAACTCGATCTCGCGGATGCCTCCGGGGCCGAGCTTGAGATTCTCGGAAAGGTCCTTGCGCGCCACCTCGGCATCGATCAGCGCCTTCATCTCGCGCAGGCCGGCGAAGGCGGTGTAGTCGAGGTACTTGCGGTACACGAACGGGCGCAGCATCTGCAGCAACTGCTTGCCGGCGGCCAGGTCGCCGGCCACGGGACGCGCCTTGATCCAGGCGTAGCGCTCCCAGTCGCGGCCCTCGCGCTGGTAGTACTGCTCCATCGCGGCAAACGGCAGCGCCAGGCGCCCGGCGCTGCCGAACGGGCGCAGGCGCAGATCCACGCGCGCGGCCACGCCGTTGGCCTGCGGCTCGGCCATCAGGCCGACCAGTTGGCGGCCCAGGCGGACGAAATACTCGCCCGCGTCCAGCTCGCGGCGCCCGTCGCTGGTGCCGGTCTCGGGATAGGCCAGGACCAGGTCGATGTCGGAGGAAAAGTTGAGTTCGCCGCCGCCCAGCTTGCCGAAGCCGAGCACCACCAGGCGCTGCGTCTGGCCGCTGGCGTCGTGCACCCGGCCGAAACGCGCGGCCACGTGCCGCTCGGACCACGCCAGCGCCCGGGCCAGCAGAGTTTCATACAGCACGCTGGTGTCGGCCAGCGTGTCGGTCAGGGTGTCCAGCGCGTTGACGTCGCGAAACACCAGGCGCAGGGACTCGGCATGCCGAAAACGGCGCAGGGCCTGCATGGCGGCAACCGTATCGTCCGGCGGCAATTGCAGCAGGCGCAGGCGCGCGGCCGCGTCGCCGCCGTTGCGCAGGCGCTCGAGGCCTTCCCGGCCCAGCAATTCGGGCTGACGTTGCCACACTTCGAAGGCATAGTCGCTGGCCAGCAGCGTGTGCCGGATGCGCTCGCCCACGCCGGCGTCGTCGTGCAACGTCACGCCGGCGCGACGACAACATTCGACCAGGTCGCCATAACGGGCGGCAACCAGCGATTCGAGGGCATGGGAGAGCGGAGGCATGGGGGCCATTATGCCGTCAGCCCCGTGCCGCATGAGGAAGATTCCCGGACACCCCCGACAAACCGGCCCGTTCGTCAACTTGAGGAATATTCATTCAATGGCCGCTACATTGGGCCGGTTCTCCCTGACACTCGGGCCCATGCCGCCAGATATTCCTTGTCCACCCGCCTCGCGCCTGTCCCGCCGCCTGCTCCCGATCGTGCTGGCGGTGGCCTTCATCGCCGTGGCCAACCTCATCGACGGCGGCCGCGGCGTACTGCCCCCGGCCTTGTGGCTGGCGCCGGACTGGGCACCCTGGTGGGCGGCGCCGCTGCGCATGTTCTGCAACGCGCTGCCCGGCCTGATGCTGGCCGGGCTGGTCCTGGCGCTGACCCGGCGCGCCGGGCTGGCCTGGGTGATCGGCCTGGGGCTGCAAGCCCTGCTCGTTCTGGTCAGCGTGCTGAAGGTGAAAAACCTCGGTGCGCCGCTGATGCCGTCCGACTTCCTGATGCTGGGCCAGATGGGTGACGGCGGCGGCGACCTGCTGGCCGGTTATCTCCCGCACAGCCCCTGGCCGTGGCTGGGGATCGCCTGCTTCCTCATCGTGATCGTGCTGCTGGCGCGCTGGGAGCCGCCGCTGATCCGCCACCGCTGGCACGTGCGCGGCCCTGCCGCCCTGGTGTTGGTGGCGGCCCTGGCCTCGCTGATCGCCGGCTGGCCGGCATGGGGCACGCTGTACAACGCGCGCTACCTCGGCATGCAGCCGTGGTCGCCCAAGGCCACCCGCGCCCAGGCCGGGCTGGTCAGCTCGCTGGTGCTGTTCCACCTCAAATACGGCCAGCAGCACGACAAGCCGAACGTCGACGACGCCCTGGCGCTGATGACCTCGCAATACGCCGCCGTGCAGCGACGCGAGCAGACCGTCGCGGCCCGGACCGGCCAGAGGCCCGACATCATCATCATCCTCAGCGAATCGCTGTTCGATCCGACCATTCTCAAGGGCTACGGTCCGAACGTAGACTTTTTGCCCAACCTCCACCGGCTGGCGCGCCACGGCATTTCCGGGGCGATGTATCCGCCCACCTTCGGCGGCGGCACCATCCGCACCGGCTTCGAGGTCCTCACCGGGCTGTCGCTGCGCTATTTCCCGGACGTGCAGTTCCCGTGGCTGCAGATCCACCGGAAGGTCATCCCCGGCATCGTGCGCCTGCTCAAGTCCAAGGGCTACCGCGTGCTCGCCGTGCACGGCAACGATCCGGGTTTCTGGAACCGCACCAGCGCGTTCAAGGCCCTGGGCTTCGACCAGTTCGTCTCGATCGGCGACTTTCCGACCGACGACCGCGTCGACGACGGCAGATACCTGTCCGACAAGTCGTTCACCGACGAAATGCTGCGCGTGCTCAAGCCCGACGGACCGCCGCAATTCCTCTACGGCCTGAGCATCGAGGCGCACGGCCCCTACAACCAGGCCTACGGCATCGACACCAGGGTGCGCGACGCCATCCCGGTACCGGCCGCCATCCAGGGCGACCACCGCACCCACCTGCAGAATTACATCTACCACATCCGCCACGCCGACCAGCAGTTGGGACGACTGGTCAAGGCGCTCAAGCAGCGCAAGCGGCGCACCATCGTGCTGATCTTCGGCGACCACCTGCCGGCACTGGTACCGGCGTTCCAGGATGCCGGCTTCAAGAACGGCAAGGACTTCTTCGGCCAGCACACGCCCTATCTCATCTACGACACCGCCCGCCCCGACGCCGCGCCGGTCAAGCGCGACGTCGCGGCGTGGGAGCTGCCCGGCATGGTGCTGGCCCAGGCCGGCATCACCGGCGACGGCTACTACGCCCTCACCGACCTTCTCGGCCCCAAGCTGTACCGGCTCACCCGCGCCCCCGACGCACCGCGCGCCCAACCCACGCCCGAACAGACCCGTATCGAAAAGGGCCTGCGCAACGTGGCGCGACTGCAACTGGAAGGCAAGTTGGCGCCACTGTGGGCCAAAGCGGATACCCGCATGGCCGGGCAGGTACGCGTGGCGCAACATCCGGACACGCCGCATGGCGGGCCGGCAACTTCCCGCACGAAGAACGCCCCGCGCTGATCCCCCCGATCGCTCGCATCCCGGGCCATCCCTCCGGCGCATCGCCACACCGCGCACCGGCAGGGAATCCCGCGGGCAAACCGGTCCGGCGATGGCCGCACCGGGCTGCCACCCACGCTCCCGCGACTACGCCGACGATTTGGTATGCCGGACGCGCTCCACGAAATGCCGGTGGACCTCGCTGAGTCCTTCGGCGCGGGCCACCGGATCCGGATTGGCCAGAGCGTTGTAGTACTGCACCAGCAGATCGGCGCGATCCTCCACGGACAATTCGTTGCCCGTGCTTTTCAGCGTCGCCTGCAGCACCCCGATGGCGCTGGAAAGGAGCCGCGCATCCATGGACGGGGTCGCCGTGGTGGCGGGAGCCGTGACGGGCGAAGGCGCACGCTTGTCCTCCATCATGTTGCCTTCGCCGGTCATCAGCCAGGCCAGGGAAATCCCCAGGCTGCCGGCCAGGGTCAGGCAGCGTGACCGGGAAGGGTCCGAACGCCCGTCGCGCCAGCTTCTTACGGCCCCCTCGGAGAACCCACACATCTGTGCGATTCGGCTGATGTTGCCGAATTTTTGTATCAGTTCGCCGATACGGGCCGTGAATCCGCCGTCCGCCGCGTCGGAGACGGCATCAGGCGCTCCTTCCGGAGGATGTCCGGAGGTCTGGTCAGGCATGGGAAAGCCTCCCTGCGAGCGATCCATGAATCATACGCTCAGGACCGGCTTTGTTGACATAAGTATTTTATTACGTTAAATACACACATGTACGGGTCTTCTTAGGAAAATTTTACGTTACAATGTAAAAAATATAACTTGAAATGAAATTTCCGCATTTCCTTACGAACCAAGTGCCAACCCGTACGGACAGCTTTACGCAACGCCGGCTGCGGCCCACGGAATCACGGGCCCGGAACCTCCATCGGACCGGATGACAGCCACTTTCGACCTTTTTGCGGGCCAAATTTTTGTGGGGAGTACACCACCATGACCGCCAACATCCAACATCGTCCAAGACACACCGCCCTCGCCGCCGCCCTTGCCGTTGGCCTGGGCGTCTCCGGTCTGGCCTTCGGCCAGGCCACCACCGGCTCCATTTTCGGCAGCGTGCCGGAGCCAACCGGCGCCACCGTCGTGGTGACCAGCGCCACCGGCGTCACCCACGAAATACCGGTCAGCAACGGCCGTTTCGTGGCCAGCAACCTGCCGGTGGGAACCTACACGGTCAGCCTGAAGCAGAACGGGCAGACCCTCGACACGCGCGAGCACGTGACCGTCACCGTGGCCTCCGGCACGCAGGTGGATTTCACCAGTACCGCCGGCACGCAGAGTGCACAGGAACTGTCCGCCATCGAGGTGACGTCCAACGTCCTGCCGGTCATCGACGTCACCAACGCCAACTCGCAGACCGTGATCACCGCGCAGCAGCTGTCCCAGTTGCCGATCTCGCACAACGCCGAATCCATCGCCCTGCTGGCACCTGGCGCGGTGCGCGGCAGCGCCTATTTCGACAATTGCAACGGCAATTTCTGCGTTTCCTTCGGCGGTTCGTCGGTCGTCGAAAACGCCTACTACATCAACGGTTTCAACACCACCGACCCGTTGAGCGGTTTCGGCGGCATGACCCTGCCCTATGGCGCTATCGCCCAGCAGCAGATGCTGACCGGCGGCTACGGCGCCGAGTACGGCCGCTCCGATGGCGGCGTCATCAGCCAGGTGGGCAAGCGCGGCACCAACCAGTGGCACTTCGGCGGCCAGGTCCGCTGGCTGCCGGACTTCCTGGAAGCCGGCAACCAGAGCCAGTACCGGCCCAATGGCACGCTGCAGAACTACAACGGGGAAGACACCAACTGGGAGACCAGGTACGCCGCCTACATCGGCGGCCCGCTGGTGCGGGACAAGCTGTTCCTGTTTGCGGCCGCCCAGTTCACCAAGAAGGAAGGCAGCACGGTCGGCTCGGTGACCAGCCCGAACAAGCTCCAGTGGCAACGGGACGAGCCGGAGTACTACCTGAAGCTGGACTGGAACCTCAACGACAGCAACATCCTGGAGTTCACCGGCGCGCGGACCAGCCGGTCCTACGCCGGGCAGTACTACGACTACGACTACGCCACGTTCACCGAGGGTGCGTTCCAGAGCTACGACACCTACACCAAGGACACCGACGAACTGTGGATGGCCAAGTACACCAGCTACATCACCGACAACCTGACGTTGACGGCCATGTACGGCAAGCTGCACCACACCTACTACAACAACACGCCGGGCTACGACCCGACCTATCCGCACATCTACGATCCGCAGAACCAGAACACGGATATCACCGGCGGCAACTCGATCAACAACACCAACGTGATCGGCACGTTCTACGACCCCAAGCACAAGGCGCTCAACACCAACCTGCGCATCGACCTGTCGTGGCACATCGGCGACCACACCATCACCGCCGGCATCGACAACCAGAACGTATATGACCACAACGACGGCCAGCACACCTCCGGCCCGGGCTATGCGTGGGAATACAACACGTCGCCCGATGACGACCCGAACCACTGGATCATCGGCGGCCCGGACGCGAACGGACCCATCTGGAACCAGATGACCTGGGTCGAGCCGCCGGGCAACTATCCGGGCGGAGAGACGGGCTACTACGTGGCCAAGTATGTCTACGAGAACTCGGCCTCGGTCAAGACCACGCAGCGCGCCCAGTACATCCAGGACGACTGGCAGATCACCGACCGCTGGCGCGTACGCATCGGCCTGCGCAACGACCAGTTCACCAACTACAACCCCGACGGCATTCCCTACCTGCGCCTGACCTCGCCGCAGTGGTCGCCGCGCCTGGGCTTCACCTGGGACGTCCACGGCGATTCCAGCTTCAAGGCGTACGGCAACGCCGGCCGCTACTACCTGGCCATGCCGGCCAGCGTGGCGCTGCGCGCGGCGGGCAGCTCGCTGTATACCCGCACCTACTACACCTATACGGGTATCGACGAGAACGGCCTGCCGGTCAACCTGACGCCGATCGACACCAGCCGCGGCCCCGGGATGGGCATTTCGGCCAACAACGAGTACGGCCAGCCGCGCGACCCGAAGACGGCCGCGGCCACCAACCTGTCGGCCGAATACCAGGACGAGTTCATCCTCGGCTTCGACAAGCAGTTGAACAACGCGTGGGTCTACGGCGCCAAGGCCACCTACCGCAAGCTGCGCAACGGCATCGACGACGTGGGCGACAAATACGCCATTGCCAACAAGATGGTGGCGATGGGCCTGGTCAGCGACGAGGAAGCCCAGCTGTTGCTGGGACAGAACGTCATCCCGGCCAGCGTCCTGTTCAACCCGAACAAGACCAACGTCTTCCGCATCAACAACCCCGACGGCGGCTACTACGTGGTGCCGATGAGCATGGACGACTTCGGCTTCAACACCACCATGAAGCGTTCCTACTGGGGCCTGGACCTGTACCTGGAGCATCCGTTCGACGGCAAGTGGTTCAGCCGGATCACCTATACGCTGAGCAAGAGCTACGGCAACAGCGAGGGCCAGGTGCGCTCCGACATCGGCCAGGACGACGTGTCGGCCACGGTGGACTGGGACTACGCCCAGACCATGGACTACGCCAACGGCGACCTGTCCAACGACCGCAGGCACCAGCTGAAGGCGTACGGCGCTTACCAGATCACTCCCGAATGGATGGTCTCGGGCATGCTGACCGTCATGTCCGGCATGCCGCAGACCTGCCTGGGCTACTACGGCACGGCCCAGACCAACCCGGGCCTGGGCTACGGCGGCTACTACCACTTCTGCGACGGCAAGCCGTTCCCGCCGGGCACGCAGCACAACGCGTGGGAGTACGACCTGGACCTGGGCGTGCAATACCGTCCGTTGTGGGCGGGCAGCAAGCTGAGGTTCGCCCTGGACGTCATGAACGCGCTCAACCGGCAGTCGGTACGCCAGACCTTCCCTCAGTACGCGGGCGGAAACCCGTACTGGCCCTCGATGCAGGACCAGCCGATGCCGATTTCCTGGACGCCTCCGCGTACCGTGGCGTTCTCGGTCAGCTACGACTACTGAGCCCGGCGGTTCCATGGCGGGCGCAGGTTGCCCGCCATGGAACCGGGAGCACACGGACAAGAACAAGAAAATCGTCACGGCACCCACCCGGTATCCGTGACCCCCTTCCCAGACATCACCGCAGGCTCCCACCCTGCGGTTTTTTTTGCCTTGCTCCAGGCCCGATCGCCCTCGCATCAAGGCCGCAACATCCCCGAAAAAAAAAGCCCCGCCGAAGCGGGGCTTTTCCTTGGGTACCTCAAGGACGCGGGAGGCTTACATCATGCCACCCATGCCACCCATTCCGCCCATGCCACCGCCCATGCCGGCGCCGGCATCGGCCTTGTCGTCCTTGGGCTCGTCGGCGACGATGGCCTCGGTGGTGATGGCCAGGCCGGCGACCGAGGCGGCGTGCTGCAGGGCAGAACGCG
>CAZMMO010000064.1:0-9399 GCA_964567365.1 uncultured Rhodanobacteraceae bacterium
CCGTTCCACCTGGTGGCCTTCCGCGACAAGCTGAAGCATGGCCTGCATTTTTCGCTGTCGCGCGGCGAGGTGGCCGACGGCGAACCGGTGCTGACCCGCGTGCACGTGCGCAATACCCTCTCGGACGTGCTGCATCTGAAGCGCGACGACCTGGGCCTGACGGTCACCGCCGCGCTGCGCTGCATCGACCGCGAGGACCGTGGCGTGCTGCTGGTGCTTTCCGGCGAGGACACCGCCGAGGCCCTGTTGGCACGGCTCGAGGGACAGGCTTCCGGCGCGGCCGACAAGGACGACCCGCAGCAATGGCGGCAGTTGGGCCTGGGCGCCCAGATCCTGGCCGACCTGGGCGTGCGCCGCCTGCGCGTGCTGGGCACGCCCCGCAAGCTGGTCGGCCTGGCCGGTTTCGGTCTGGAGGTGGTCGAGTGGGGCGAGGATGCGGATTCGCCTTCGACCCCCCTCTCGCAAGCCTCCTGAAGGGATTGTGGAAAACATTCCCATTCAATACGTTATGCTTGTTTTTTCATTGGAAATCCACGCTCCATGGCCGAGCCGCTCCACGTTCGCTTGATCGCCCCCTCGGGCTGGCCCGCGCCGGATGCACTGCAGCGCGGCGTCGAGCGCCTGCGCCAGCATGGCTGCGTGGTTTCCGGTGCGGACGCGGCGCTGCGCCGCCACCAGCGTTTTGCCGGCAGCGACGCGGAACGCGCGCAGGACATCAACGCATTGGCCGATCCCGACCAGCCACTGCCGGACATCGTGATGGCGGTGCGCGGCGGCTACGGCGTACACCGCCTGCTGCCGCGGCTCGAGTACGGGCGATTGCAGGCGCGCCTGGCCGGCAGTCCCTGCATCATCGTCGGCCACAGCGACCTGACCGCGCTCGGCCTGGCCCTGCTGGCGCGGGCCGGCCTGGTCACGTTTGCCGGTCCCATGCTCGCCTACGATTTCGGCGGACAGACCACTTCGCGGTTCACCCTGGAGCATTTCTGGGACACCATCGGCGCGCCCCGCCGCAAGGCGCGATGGCAGGGTCGGAGCGAAGGCGAGGTGGACGCCGCGGGTACGTTGTGGGGTGGCAATCTTGCCGTGCTGTGCAGCCTGCTGGGCACGCCGTACCTGCCGGCCGTCGAGGGCGGCATCCTGTTCGTCGAGGACGTGTTCGAGCCGACCTACCGGATCGAACGACTGCTGTACCAGTTGAAGCTGTCGGGCGTGCTGGATCGCCAGCGGGCCCTGTTGCTGGGGGATTTTTCCAACTACCGGCGCGACGAATACGATCCGGCCTACGACATGGACGCCATCGTCCGGCACATTCGCGACATCACCGACGTCCCCGTGGTCACCGGATTGCCGTTCGGCCATTGCCGCGACAAGCTCACCTTGCCGGTCGGCGCGCAGGCACGCCTGCGCGCGGGCGAAAGCGGGCTGGTGGAACTGGAGTTTGCCGGTTATCCGCACCTTGAACCGGAGCCGGTGGCGGCGGAACAGTCGGGGGATTCGTGAGAAGTATTGGTAGAATGCGCGGTTCCATGCAGGAGTGGTCCAAGCCATGAAGATCATCGAAGGCGATTTCGTCGTACCCGAAGGGCGCTTTGCCATCGTCGCGGGACGTTTCAACGAGTATGTCGTGCAGGCGCTGGTGTCCGGGGCCTGCGACACCCTCAAGCGTCATGGCGTGGCCGACGATGCCATCGACCTGGTGCGCGTGCCGGGTGCGTGGGAAATCCCGCAGGCGGCCCGGCGCGTCGCGCAGTCGGGCAAGTACGTGGCCGTGATCGCGCTGGGCGCGGTGATCCGCGGCGCCACGGCGCATTTCGACTACGTGGCCGGCACGGCCGCGCGCGGGCTGGCGGACGTGGCCGCAGGCGGCGACGTGCCGGTGGCCTTCGGCGTGCTGACCACCGACACCACCGAACAGGCCATCGAGCGCGCGGGCACCAAGGCCGGCAACAAGGGCTCCGACGCCGCCATGGCGGCGCTGGAGATGGCCAACCTGTACCGGCAGCTGTGATGACCGCAGCCGATTTCCACGGCATCGACGCGGCCCGCCGTTCGCGCGCCCGCCGTCGCGCCCTGCAGGCCATCTATGCCTGGCAGGTGGGGGGCACCGGCATGGCCGCGGTCATGGAGCAGTTCCGCCACGAGCAGGACATGCAGGTGGCCGACCAGGAGTATTTCGAAGACGTGTTGCGGGGCGTGGAATCCCATTGCGCCGAACTCGACGCCGGCCTGGCGCCGCACCTGGACCGGGCCGTGGAGTCGGTCGACCCGATCGAACGCGCGGCCTTGCGCCTGGGCGCGTACGAACTGAAATACCGCCCCGACGTGCCCTACCGCGTCGTGCTCAACGAAGCGGTGGAAATCACCAAACGCTTCGGCGCCGAGCATGGCCATACGTATGTCAACGGGGTGCTGGACAAGCTGGCGGCGGACTGGCGTGCGGTCGAGAAAGGCTAGGGGCGAGGAGTGGGTGTAGAGGAGTGAGAAGTGAGAGAGGGCAGGGGTGGCATTGCCTGTGGTGTGAGCGTGATATTTGTCTGAAATTTCCGGCGAGGGGCGAGGGGCGAGGGGCGAGGGCGCGAAAATCGGGGTCCGAGGTGGATAGGTGTTCCAGCCGCAAGTGAGAGGGCGCGAACCGGCTTTTGCCGCCTCTCACTGCTCACTCCTCTGCACTCACTCCTGGCTCCTCCGCACTCACTTCCCGCTCCATAGCGCGCTTCCAGTCGCGCCAGCCGATCGCCGCCAGCACCAGGAAGCCGGCGTACAGCACGGCGGTGATGCGCAGGTCCTTGTAGATGTATTCGCCGATGTAGATCGTGTCCACCGCGATCCACAGCCACCAGGCGGCGATGTGGCGGCGCGCTTCCCACCATTGCGCGACCAGGCTGAAGGCGGTCAGGGTGGCGTCCAGCCAGGGCAGGGCGGCGTCGGTCCAGCGTTGCATCGCGTAACCCAGCAGCAGCGCCCCGGCGACGCCGGCGAGCAGGTGGAGGATGGCCGGGCGCGTTGCCAGCCGGGCGATGCGGACGCGGCCGCCGCGGTCCAGATGCTGCATCCAGCGGATCCAGCCGTAGACGATCATCACGGCGAAGAAGATCTGCAGCAGCGCGTCCGAATACAGCCGCGCATCGACGAATACCCAGGTATAGATGACCACGGACACCAGGCCCACCGGCCAGCACGCCGGGTGGCGCCGCGCCGTCAGCCACACGCCGATCGCGCTGAGGACGGCGCCTGCCAGTTCAATCCAGGTCATCACCAGCCCATCTCGACGGACAGGCGCGCCAGCCGCGGCGCTCCCGGGAACAGGTAGCTGTCGCCGCCGGAACTGCCGGTGTCGCGCCAGTAGAAGCGGTTGAACAGGTTGTCGACGCCCAGCCGCCAGGTCAGCGTATGCCCGTGCCAATGGCCGCGGTAGCGCAGGCCGGCGTCGAAGACGTTGTAGGCGGCCACGCGCACGCGTCCGTCGGGCGTGGCGACGTTGGGCGAGGCGTAGCGCCAGCCGCCCATCAGGCTCAGCTGTGGCAGTACGGGCAGGCGGTAGTCGAGGTAGACGGCGCCGCGCAGGCGCGGCACGTTGGCGACCTGGTGACCTTCATAGGCCGGCGTCCCGGTGTCCTGCGCGCGGGCGCGGATCAGGCTGACGCTGGCGTGCAGATCGAGGTATTCGTCGATCTTCCCGTGGGCCGACACCTCCAGTCCCGTGTGCACTTCCTGGCCGTGTTGCACGAAGGTGAACCCGGCCGCGCTGTGATCCGGTTGCGCGAACTGGTAGGGCTGGTGGATGCGGTAGAGCGCGACGTTGAGGTCCAGTGCTGCATTCCAGCGGTACTTGGCTCCCGCCTCGACCTGGCGCGACAGGCGCGGGCCGAGCACGTCGCCATCGTTGCTGGTCCAGTACGGCGCCTCCTTGCCCAGCGACAGGCCCTCGCTGTAGCTGACGTAGGTGGTGAGCGCGGCGTCCGGCTGCCACAGCACGGCGGCCTGGGGCAGGGCCTTGCTGAGCCGGGTGTCGCGTTCGGGCAGGCCGTCGCTGTCCCAGGCACGCTCGTGCAGGCGCAGGAAACGGCCGCCGGCGATCAGTTGCCAGTGGTCGCCGATGTGCAGGCGGTCCTGGGCGAACAGCGAGCGTTGCCAACTGTCGAGCCGGCGCACGGACGCGCCGGGCTGGTTGGGCGAGGGCGGGAAATACGGCGGGTCGACATCAGCGATGTTGGCGGTGCCGACGTAGTCGTACACGTCCACGCGGCGGTCAATGGTGCGGTGGAAGGCACTCACGCCCACGCTGAAATCGTGGCTGACGGCGGCGTCGTCGAAATGGCCCTGCAAGGTGGCGCGGGCCTGGTCGTCGGCGCGGGTGTCGTCGGGGCTGCGGTAGTCGTAGACGTCATAGTCGCCGTTGGGTGCAAAAAAGTTGCCGGGATGGCTGCCGTCGAGGCATTGCAGGGCGTAGAAGCAACCGTAGGCGAAGGCCACGTTGTCGTCGATCACGCTGCGGCTGTGGATGGCGGCCAGGTGCAGCTGCCAGTCCTCGCTGAAGGCGTACCTGAAGCGCGCATCGGTATTGGCCGAGTGGATGACCACGGGTTGCTGCCATGGCTCGAAGCCGAGCATGCGGGTCGGGTCGGCGTGCTGCGGCAGGGTATCGCCGCCGAGCAACTGGTAGCCCGACACCGAGCGTTGCGCGCTGGCCTGATAATCGCTGTCCAGTTCCAGGGTGGCGCGTGGGCTGATGCGCCAGTCGGCCGCCAGGGAGTAGAAGTTGCGGCGTCCGTCGGCATGCTGCACGTAGGAGTGGATGTCTTCCCAGGCCAGGTTGGCGCGCAGGCCGAAATGTGGAGTCAGCCAGCCGCCGACGTCCAGCGCGGTATAGCGCGAGCCGTGCGAGTCAGTGCCCAGGGTGAGGGTGTGCACGTCCGCCGGACGCTTGGTCACGTAGTCGACCACGCCGCCGGGTTCCATCACCCCGGCCTGCAATCCCGCCAGGCCCTTGAGGATCTGCACGCGCTGCTTGTCCTCCAGCGCCACTTTCTGCTCGCCGACGATGGTGAGGTTGTTGATGCGGTAGCCGGTGGCCAGGTCCAGCGGATAGCCGCGGATGGCGATGTCCTGGTAGTAGCCGACCGGGGCGTAGTTGTCGCCCAGCGAGGCGTCGCCGCGAGCCAGTTCGCTGAGCGTGCGGATCTGGCGGTCCGCGATCTGCTGGCGGTCGATCACCGTGACCGCGGCGGGGGTGTCGTGCAGCGAGGCGTCGCCGTAGCTGTCGATGTCGGTGGCGCCGGGATCACTGTCGGTGTTGGCCTGCACCTTGATCGCCTGCAGCCGGGTGGCCTGCGAGGGGGTCTGGTCCCGGGTGTCCTGGGCGTGGTGGGTGGCGGCCAGGGCCGGCAGCGGCAGCAGCAGGGCCAGCATGAGGGGAGTGTGTGGAATTTTCATCGTCGTCTTCGTATCGGGTGGGACGAAGCGACGGCGACGACCGGACGGGGTGTCCGGAACGTCTGTTCAAGCTCCCTACGCCGGTATCAACCGGATCAGGTTCAAAGGGTCTTTCTCAGCCCGGTGTTGCCGGGCACCCCCGCTTCAGAACCCCTATTGAAACACAAATGGCGGCGGATGTGTCCATGCGCCGGATCATGGCGCGGAACGGACGGCTTGCAGCAGGGCCTGTCCCGGGGTGGTGTCGAACCATGCGGCGTGTCCGCGCAGGAAGGTGTCGTAGGCCACGTCGGCGTGTTCCGTCGAGCCGGTGATGCCGTGGAAATATTCCACCTCCGACAAGGCGAAATCGACGTGTACCAGCGGCAGCAGGTCGGCGAGCAGTTGCCGACGCGCCGGGGCCAGCGGCAGGAGGCTGGCGTAGCCTTCGACCAGGGCCCGTGCGGTGTCCGGGAAGATGGCGCGCAGGCCGCGTTCCAGGTGCATCCAGGCGATGGCGTTGCGCTCGATGGCGGTGGCCAGGTCGTAGAGCGCGAAGGTGGGCGCGGCCAGGCCGACGTCGAGGACGGCGCTGATGGCGGCGTCCGGTGCGGCGCTGGTCCAGCACAGGTTGGAGACATGCCAGTCGTTGTGCGTCCACAGGCGCGGCAGGTCGGCCAGCCGCGGTTGCAGCGTGCGGTGGCGCACGGCCAGGGGGGCCAGTTCGCGGCGCCAGTCACGCTGTCGCAGGTAGTCCGCCAGGGCCGGCCGCTGTCCGCATTGCGTGTCGATGACGGCAAGCAGGTCGGGAGCGCGCAGACAGTCGTCGCGCGATACCAGGATCCAGGTGTCGCGTTGCGGCGCCTGGAAACCGGCCGAGGCACGGTGCAGCCGCGCCAGCATGCGGCCGGCGGTGCGGGCCTGCATGAGGTCGGTCAACGGTGCCCACGAAATAGTGTCGCGGTACAGGTCGACGCCGTCGGCGATGGCATGGACTTCGTAGGTCCAGTCTCCGCGCGTGATCGCCGTGCGGCCTTCGGCATCGGCCAGGACCGTGGGCATGGGGATGCCGTGCCCGCGCAGGTGCGCGATGAAGGCGTGTTCCTCGGTCAGGGTATTCGCGTTGCGTACCCGCACGTGGTGTCGTTTGACGAATACTTCCCCTGCCGTGGTCAGCACGCGTGCGGCAGCGGATAGCGGACGCGGACTGCGCCAAGAGATCGTGACCGGCCCGCGCAGGTGCGGGAAGGCGTCGAGCAAGGCCCGCACTTCGGCGGTTTCCAGCGGCGGCCAGTCCGGCGTCATCTCGTCGCCGGCGAGGCCGTGGCTGCGGTGGTCGGTAGCCGTCATGCCGGGCTTTTGCCGCTGTTGTCTTGAATGGGTCTCCCGTGGCTCGCGCCCCGAAGGGACGCGAAACCTCCCGCGGAAGGCGCGGGAGGTCACGGGTTGCTTGCAACGCTTACAGCGCCTCCAGCCAGCCGTACTTGTCCTCGGTCCTGCCATCGAACAGGCCGAAGAACAACTCCTGCATGCGCTGCGTGACCGGGCCGGCCTTGCCGGCGCCGACCTGCTTGCGGTCGACCGAGCGGATCGGCGTGACCTCGGCGGCCGTGCCGCACATGAACACTTCGTCGGCCAGATACAGGTATTCGCGCGGCATGTCGTGCTCGATTACCGCGATGCCGGCGTCGGCAGCCAGGGTCATCAGCGAATCGCGGGTGATGCCGTTGAGGATGGAGGCGCTGGTGGGCGTGGTGTGCAGGACACCGTCGAACACCAGGAACAGGTTTTCGCCGGCGCCTTCGCTGAGCAGGCCGTTGGAGGCCAGGGCGATGCCCTCGTCGAAGCCGCGCTGGCGCGCCTCGCCGGCGATCAGTTGCCCGGACAGGTAGTTGCCGCCGGCCTTGGCGCCGGCCGGCAGGGTGTTGGGCGCGAAACGCTGCCAGCTCGACACGCAGGCGTCGATGCCGTTCTCCAGCACGCCTTCGCCCAGGTAGGCGCCCATCGGCAACGCGGCCACGGCCACGTCGATGGGGCACTTGGCCGTGATGCCCACGCCGCCCAGGCCGCGGAAGGCGATCGGGCGCAGGTAGGCCTGCTGCAGCTCGTTCTTGTGCATCACCTCGCGGCAGGCGGAGGCGAGTTCCTCGGGCGTGTAGGGGATCTCGATGTCGTAGATCTTGGCCGAGGTATACAGCCGCTTGATGTGGTCGGTGAGCCGGAAGATGGCTCCGCCTTTCGGGGTCTTGTAGCTGCGGATGCCCTCGAACACGGACGAGCCGTAGTGCAGGGCATGCGCCATCACGTGACAAGTGGCGTCGGCCCAGGGTTTGACGGCGCCGTTGTGCCAGATCCAGTCGGGGAAGGTTTGAGACATGACGCGACTCCAGTGCAATCCGCCCATGATAGCGGATAGTCATGACTGTAGCGCCGGGCGGGGCGCTTGGGTAGTCATGGTTTCATGAAGTGTCGGCGTATCGCGTCGGTCCGGAACGGAGGGTCGGCCGGCGCCCGTCAAGGCGGCGCCGGCGGTTCCAGCCACAGGCAGCCATCGCGGTGGGCGACCGCAAAAGACACGGACGGTTGCATCGGGTCGCCCAGTTCGAGCACCAGGGGTTGCGGAGGCGGAGGCGGGGACGAGGACGAGGACACAGGTGCCCAGAACGGTGGGTCGGGCCCGGTGGACGCCGCCGTGGCAGGCTCGCCGGCAAAGCCGAGCAGGGGTTGTTGCACCAGCCGGCTCAACCTGCGCAGGATGCCGTCGGCCATGCGCGCGCCGTATCCCCGCCACAGCATCAGACCGGCCAGGGCGTTGGGGTCGTGCTGGCGGAAGGCGGCCATCACGCGTTTTTCTAGTACCTTGCGGTCGGCCGGGCAGAAGTGCGGGACTGTGCCGGGAGGCCGGAGTCCGTGTGCGCCGGCGGATGCCGACATGTCGCCCAGGCTGGAGCAGGGTTGGTCGGTGAACACCGGCGTGCCGTTGGCGGCCACGCAGCGGTGGATGCCCGTACCGTGGGCCGGCACAGCCGGGCAGGCGAGCGCGAGGAAAACCAGCAGCATCGGGACGCAGGGACGTGCCATGCCGCCCATGGTAGGGCGACGCGCGCCGTTCGTCAGTCGAGCCGCTCGAGAACCTCCAGCGTGGCCACCGCGCGGTTGAGCGTGTAGATGTGCAGCGCCGGCGCACCGCCATCGAGCAGGCGGCGGCACAGGCCGGCGACGACGTCGGCGCCCAGCTCGCGGACGCTTTGCACGTCATCGGCATAGGCCTGCATGCGCTTGCCGATCCAGCGCGGGATCTCGGCGCCGCAGGTGTCGGAAAAACGCTTGAGCTGGCTGAAGTTGGAAATCGGCATGATGCCGGGCACGATCGGCACGTTCACGCCCAGGCGCGTGGCATCGTCGACGAAGCGGAAATAGGCGTCCGGATTGAAGAAATACTGGGTGATGGCGCCGTTGGCACCGGCATCGATCTTGGCCTTGAAATAGCGCAGGTCGGCCAATGCGTCATCGGCCTGCGGGTGGATTTCGGGATAGCAGCCCACGTCGATGCGGAAGTGGTTGCCGCTGTGCTCGCGGATGAAGGCCACCAGCTCGTTGGCATAGCGCAGGTCGCCCGGCGAGGCCATGCCCGAGGGCAGGTCGCCGCGCAGGGCCACCACGCGGTGGCAGCCCAGCGCGCGGTAATGGTCCAGCAGGGCGCCGATTTCCTCGCGCGTGCCGCCCACGCAGGACAAATGCGGGGCGGTGTCGATGCCATGGTCCATCAGGGTTTTCACCGTGGCCGGGGTATAGCTCAGCGTCGAGCCGCCGGCGCCGAAGGTGACGCTGGCATAGTCCGGCACGATGGCTTTCAGGCGCGGCAGCGCGTGCTCGAACTGCGTGCGCTGCTTGTCGGTCTTGGGGGGGAAGAATTCCAGCGAAATGGCAGGCATGAGGCGTGTCATATCTTTTCATCAAGATGAAAAGAATGATGACAGCAGG
>CAZMMO010000065.1:0-6079 GCA_964567365.1 uncultured Rhodanobacteraceae bacterium
CCCGAGTCCCGAGTCCCGAGTCCCGAGTCCCGAGTCCCGAGTCCCGAGTCCCGAACCCCACACCCCCGCTACGCTATTCTGCCCCACATCCCGCCAGCCATTCCCCGAAGCCATGCTGCGCTTTTTCTACACCCTCATCATGTATTCGGCCACGCCGATCCTGCTGTTGCGCATGGGCGCACGTGGCCTGCGCTATGGCGATTACCACCGGCGCTGGCACGAGCGCTTCGGGTTTTTCCGTGCGCCGGGGCTGAAGGGAAGCCTGTGGGTGCACGCCGTGTCGCTGGGCGAGGTCAATGCGGCCGAGCCGTTGATCCGGGCCCTGATGCGGCACTATCCGGACTTGCCGCTGGTGCTGACCACGGGGACGCCGACCGGATCGGCCCGGGTCCGGCAGTTGTTCGGCGAGCGCGTGTTCCACGTGTACCTGCCCTACGACCTGCCGTTCGCCGTGCGCCGCTTCCTGCGTCGCATCCGGCCGCGTCTGGGCGTGATCGTGGAAACCGAGATCTGGCCCAATCTGTACCATATCTGCCGCCGGCGCGGCATACCGTTGATCATTGCCAATGCGCGCATTTCCCGGCGCTCGCTGCAGGGGTACGTGCCGGCGTTGCGCACCCTGATGAAGTCGGCGCTGGCCTGCGTGACGCACATTGCCGCCCAGTCGCGGCTGGATGCGGCGCGCTATCGCCTGCTGGGCGCCGATGGCGCGCGCGTGCATGTGGTCGGCAATCTGAAGTTCGACATGCCGGTGGCGCGGCAGCTGCGTGACCGCGGCGTCGAGCTGCGGGAGACCTGGGATGCACGGCGGCCGGTGTGGATCGCCGCCAGCACGCACGAGGGCGAGGAACAGGCGGCCCTGCAGGCCCACGCGCAGGTACTCGGGCATTTCCCCGATGCCCTGCTGCTGCTGGTGCCGCGGCATCCGGAGCGTTTCCATGCCGTGCGGCAACTGGTGCAGGCGACCGGCCTGGAAATGGCCACCCGCCGGAACGATGGTCTGCCGGGTGCGGCCACGCGCTGCTTTCTCGTCGATGCGATGGGCGAGTTGCTGCAGTTCTACGCGGTGGCGGACGTGGCCTTCGTCGGCGGCAGCCTGGCCGCCATCGGCGGCCACAACGTGCTCGAGCCGGCGGCGCTGGGCAAACCGGTGCTGGTGGGGCCGCATACGTTCAATTTCGAAGGCATCACCGAATCGCTGATCAAGCACGGCGGGGCCTGGCGCGTGGATTCGGCCGAAGCCCTGGGGGACGCCGTCGTGAAGCTGCTGGGCGATGCGACGCTGCGCTCGCGCATGGGCGCGGCCGGGCACGAGGTCTTTGCGCGCGAGCACGGTGCGGTCACGCGGGTGATGGCCCTGGTGGCGCGGACGCTGGAGTCCTCCGGGGACTGACCTGGACACGCGGAAGGCGGGCGTTGCCCGTCTCCCACCCTGGTCGGCGCCTTGAGGTCGGCCGCGCGCGGGCCCGGAATCCTGTCCGTGCCGGATCAGGGATGGGTCGTCGTGCCGGTCGCCGGTTCCGTCGGGGAAGGCATTTCCGCAGGGCCGTGGACCTGGCTGGGGGGTTCCAGCAGGGCGTTCACCTTTTGCAGGTCCTGCACGTCGAGGGAACCGGCCGCCTGTTCGAGCAGCAGCTTGTTGAGGATGAACTGGTGACGGGCCTCGGAATACTGCTGTTGCGCATTGAGCAGATTGCCCTGGGCGATCAGTACCTGGGTGATGGTCTGGGTGCCGACCAGGAAACCGGCCTGGGTGGCGTCCAGGGCGCTCTTGGACGAGATGACCGCCTGCTTGGCGGCTTCGACCTGGCTGATGCCGGAGTTGACCGAGCGGAAATAGTTGCGCGTGTTGCGCACCACCTGGCGTTGCTGTTGCACCAGCAGAGCCTGGGCGCTGTCACGCTGGTAGATCGACTGCTTGACCTGGGCGTGCATGGCACCGCCGGTGAACAGCGGTACGGTCAGCTGCAGGCCGATGGTGGTGTTGCCCGATTGCGAGCGATAGGGGCCGTTCTGATACCAGTTGGCGCCCTTGCCATAGCTGACGTTGGCATCGATGGTGGGCAGGCGGGCGTCACGCGCGGCGGTGATGGAATGGTCGGCGGCTTCCACGCTGTATTGCTCGGCCAGGATGTTGGGGTTGTTGTGGCGCGCCTGGTCGACCCATAGGGTCAGCTTGTTGGGCGAAGGCGGTGTCATCGGCAATTGGTCGGTCAGTTCCTCGAGGTTTTTCACCGGCTGGCCGGTGATCTGGGTCAAGGCCTCGCGCATGTCGTTGAGATTGTTCCGCGCGACGATCAGGTTGGCCAGCGCCGAGTCGTACTGGGCCTTGGCGTCCTGCACGTCGGTGATCGCCGACAGGCCCACCTTGAAACGCTGTTCGGCCTGGTCGTACTGGCGCTTCAGCGAATCGACGTTGGCCTGGTTGTAGCGGACCTGGTCCTTGGCCGTAAGCACGTCGAAGTAGGCCGTGGTCACGCGCACGATCAGGTTCTGCAGGGCCGCTTCGTATTGCGCATCGGCGCTGTCGGCCTGCGCGTGGGCGGCGCTGAGGTTGGCGTACTTGCTGAAGTCGAGGATGGTTTGCGAGAGCTTGATCGAGGCGCTGCGCGAGCGGGCGTGGCCATAGTCCGGGCAGGCTATGGGCTGGTTGCTGGCGTCCAGGCAGATGTTGCTGCCGGATCCGAACGCGTTGTTGCCGTTGGTCTGCTGCAGGGAAAGTCCTGCACTCAATTGCGGCAGCAGCGGGGCGCGGCTCAGCGGCACGTTTTCCTTGGTCGCGTTGCGGGTGGCCACCTCTTGCGCCAGTACGGGGTCGTTCGCCAGCGCCTGGTGGTAGGCGTCGAGCAGATTCTCACCGTGGGCAAGCATGGGCGCCGCAACCAGCGCCGCGACCAGCGGCAACAGTTTCATGGGGCGGAGGTTCATGGATCGGTATTCCTTGGCGTGACGGGGGACGTGCCGGGGATTGATCAGAAGATGAACGCGGGTACCGGCGCGGCGTGCACCAGATAGGGCAGATCGGTTTCGAACAGGCTTTGCTGGCGGAACGCGCCGTCGCCTTCGCGGTGGCACAGCACGGCGTGCATGACCGGCGAGGCGCCGTGGATGAAGAAGGCCCGTCCGCCGGGTTTGAGCCAGCCCAGGAACCGTTCGGGTATCGCGGGCACGGCGCCGGTGACCACCACGGCGTCGAAGCCGGCTTCGGGCCGGTAGTCGCGCACGGCGTCGGCGGTGGCCAGCGTGATGTTGCCGATGCCGGCTCGCGCCAGGTTGTTGCGCGCGGCCTCGGTGAAGTCGGGGTGCAGGTCGACGCTGGTGACGTGGCCGGCCAGGGACGCCATGCAGGCGGCCAGGTAGCCGGAGCCGGTGCCGATTTCCAGCACGCTCTCGCCGGGCTCCAGGGCCAGGGCCTGCAGCAGGCGGCCTTCCACCACGGGCTTCATCATCACCTCGCCGTGGCCCAGGGGAAGGGCCATGTCGGCGAAGGCCAGGTTGCGGTAGGCCGCGGGCACGAATTCCTCGCGGCGCACGAGGCCCAGGACGTCCAGCACGCGCATGTCCAGGACGGACCAGGGGCGGACCTGGTTGTCGATCATGTTGTGTCGTGCCAGCTCGGTGTCGAAGCTCATGCGGGGTGTCCGTGGGTCGGGTGGATGCGGGAAAAACGGGATGACGGCGGCGGCAGCGCGCGCCGGCGAATGGTCAGGATACCCCGCAAGGCTGCCGCCTGGGGGAGGGTGTACGAAGTGCCGGAAGTCACCACCTCGGCATGACGCGCGTCACGCGGCCTCAGGCGCTCAGGGGCAGCAGGCGTTCGCGCAGCGCCGGATACGCACCCGGCAGCCGGTGCGCGGTCCGCTGGATGGCCTGTCCCAGTGCGGCGTCCAGCCGCATGATGCGGGCCAGCAGGGTGTGGTCGCCCTGGCTGGCGCGGGCCAGGCATTGCCAGGCCAGCCAGCGCGCCAAGCGGTGGTATTCCACGATGCCGAGCGCGTTCCAGGCCGCCGCCACCGCAAAGGCGACGGTTTCCTGGGAGGCATGTTCCAGCCAGCGCGCCGTGACGCGCTGGGCATGGCGATAGAGGGGGCTGAGCCGGATTTCCGACGGGGCGTTTTCAGGCAGCATGATGCGTGTGGGAAAGCATGATTTACAGTAGCGGGGTGGGGGGCTGCAAATAAGTGAACTGCGGCGTATAATAAAGCAAACGACAGGTGTCTGTGAAGTGGTTACAGCAACAACGCGCAAGGCCCAGGGTCCGGGCCGCCCCAAGGACATGGAAAAACGTGCCGCCATCCTGGAGGCGGCAAAGAGTCTGTTTACCCGCAAAAGCTTCGGCGGCACCAGCATGGACGCCGTGGCCACCGCCGCGGGAGTGTCCAAGCTGACGGTGTACAGCCACTTTGGCGACAAGGACAACCTGTTCCGCGAGGTCGTGCGCGAATGGATGCAGGAGTTCTTCCCCGAGGAGACCTACCGCATGGACCCGAATCGGGACATCCGCGACAACCTGCTGCGGGTGGCGCTGGCGCACGTGCGGCTCGATTGCAGCCGCCAGGCCGCGGGCACGTTCCGCGCCATCCTCAGCGACTGCCGCCAGGGCGTGCCGCGCTACGGGCGGCTGATCTGGGAAGAGAGCGCCATGCGCACGCATGCCCTGCTCGAGGGCCTGTTCCGCCAGGCCGTCGAGGCCGGGCAGCTGGAGATCGACGACATCGAGCGCGCGGCCGTGCAGTTCATGGCCCTGGTCAAGGGCGACCTGATGATGCGGCGCCTGTTCGGCTGCGTGGAATGCGACGACGAGACCTACTCCGCCCGCCTCAAGGCCAACGCCGAGGCCGGCGTGGACACGTTCCTGCGCGCCTACCGGCCGCACTGATCCCCCGCGACAGCTGGAAAACCATTGTAGGAGCGCACCCGGGCGCGACCGGCATCAGCGTTCCATGAGCCTTATGCCGGTCGCGCCCGGGTGCGCTCCTACATAAAAGCGATCAGCCATCCGCAAACGGTGGAGGTTTTCGAGCTTCCCGGGCGCTGCCCGCATCGGCGCGTCACCTGGCGTCACCAGCCGGCCAGCGTCAGCTTGCCGATGCCGGTTCCCGATTCCAGCCGGCGGTGGGCCTCGCGCAGGTTGGCCGCGTTGATCGGAGCCAGCGTGTCGTGGCGGATGTCGCGCAGCTCGCCGGCGTCGACCAGGGCGGCCACGCGCGCCAGGATGCGGCCCTGTTCAGCCCGGTCGGGGGTGCGGAAGCGTGCGCGCGCGAACATGAATTCCCAGTGGATGCCGATGCATTTGGCCTTGTACGGATCGCCGATCCGCAGCGCGCCCTGCGGCTCCACGACCAGGCCCACGTGGCCCTGGGGCGCCAGCAGTTCGCCCAGAACCTCCCAGTAGCGGTCGGTGTCGGCGAGATTGAGCGCGGCGTCGACCTGCGCCAGGTCCCGTGCGGCCAGTTGCGGGGCCAGCGCTTCGCGGTGGTTCACCACGTGGTGCGCGCCCATGGCCCGGCACCAGTCCGCGGTCTGCGGCCGCGAGGCGGTGGCGATCACGGTGAAACCAGCGCGGCGCGCCAGCTGGATGGCGATCGAGCCCACGCCGCCGGCGCCGGCAATCACCAGCAGGTTCTTGCCGTCGCCTCCGCGTTCGCTGTCGAACGGCATGCGCTGGAACAGCAGCTCCCACGCGGTCAGCGTCACCAGCGGTAACGCGGCCGCCTGCGCGAAGTCCAGCGTTTCCGGCATGCGCGCCACCAGTCGCGCATCGACCGCCTGCAAACGGGCATTGCTGCCCGGCCGGGTGACGTCGCCGGCGTAGTACACGCGGTCGCCGGGCCGGAATTCCCGCACCGCGCCTCCCACGGCTTCGACCACGCCGGCGGCGTCCCAGCCGAGCACTCGCGGTTGCGCTTCGGGCGCGGGGCCGGGCGCGCGGATCTTGGTGTCGACGGGATTGACCGAAACCGCTTCCACCCGCACCAGCACGTCGTCGTTGCCGGGTTCGGGAGCCGGCAGATCCACGTCGACGAGCGACTGCGGATCGTCGATCGGCAGGTGGCGGGTCAGGGCAACGGCTTGCATG
>CAZMMO010000065.1:6179-9366 GCA_964567365.1 uncultured Rhodanobacteraceae bacterium
TACAGCGTGGAATCGGCGCCGAACAGCTCGATGCCCATCAGGACCGCCGCGATCGGAGCGTTGGAGGCCGACGCCACCACGGCCACCAGCCCGACCGCGGCCCCCAGCGAGGCCTGCAGGCCCAGGAAATGCGCGAAGGCGCCTCCGGCCACCGCGCCGATCACGAATTGCGGGGTCACCACGCCACCGTAGAACCCCGAACCAAGCGTGATCGCGACCAGCAGCGTTTTCCAGAAAAACCCGAGATAGGGCATGGCGTGGCCGCGCAGCGCCTGGTCCATCAGCGGCAGGCTCAGGCCCAGGTAGCGGGTCGGGATGGCCAGGATCAGCAGCGCCAGCACCACGCCGCCCAGCAGCGGCGTCAGCGGGGGCCACAGCCTGCATCGCCGTTGCAGTTGGCCGAAAGCCTGGTGCATCCGGTGCACCAGTTCGACGAACAGCCAGGCCACCGCGCCGCACAGCACGCCGATCGCGATGGTCTTCAGGAACAGCAACTCGGTAAATTTGCCGACGAAGGCGATGTGGTAATGCGGATAGGGCACGCCGAGAAAGCGCGACACCTCGAATGCCGTCACGCCCGCGACGATGCCGGGAAACAGAAAATCGTGGCGGATGCGACCGATGGCCAGCATCTCGACGCCGTAGATGGCCCCGGCGATGGGCGTGCCGAACACGCTGGAGAAACCGGCGCTGACGCCGCAGGCGAGCAGGCGCTTGCGCATCTCCGGGTTCAGGTGCAGCACGCGGCCGACGCCCGCGGCGAGGCTGGCGCCGATGTGCGAGCATGGCCCTTCCTTGCCGGCCGAACCGCCGCAGCCGAGCGTGATCAGCGCGGCCAGGGGCTTGATCCAGAAGGTTCGGAACGGCATGCGGCCCTGCTGCTGGTTGACCGCGACGATGGCATTGTCCTGGTAACCGCTTTGCCTGAGCCGGTAGCCGTAGTACAGCAGCAGGCCGTTGGCGAGACCGGCCAGAGGCAGCAACAACATCTGCGTCCACAGCGGCGCGTTATAGGCGTGGCCGGAGGTCGTGAACAGCAGGTGCAGGAAGATGGAGCAACCGATGCCGATGAGCGACCCGGTGAAGATCGACAGCGCCAGCCACTGCGCCACGGTCGCGAGCATCACCAGGGGCTCGGCAAGTTGGAAGTGACGCATCGACATCGGGCGGTTTCGAGGGCTGGACGCGCCATTGTCCCACGCGCAGACCCCGATCGTCGTGCAGGCGGCGTGATCGCGGCGCGGCGCGGGAGCCGCGAAATCCGTTCGCCCCGCCGCTCCATTGTAGGAGCGCACCTGGGCGCGACAGCATCAGCGTTGTGTGGGCCTCGAGCCCACCCAGCAAACGACGCGCAGTGTTTCGGGGCGGCCGGTGCGACGGGCTCAAAGCTTATTGAGCGCTGAGCCTGTCGCGCCCAGGTGCGCTCCTACAAAAAAGAAGAGCGGGCAGCCATTTGGGACGCCGGGATTTTTCGAGTGTCCGCTCAGTGCCGCCGGGTGACCAGCCAGTAGACCAGCAGGCAGGCCATCCAGGTCAGCGTGCCGGCGGCGAAGACCATCCAGCGGTGGAGGAACAGCGAGACGCCGTCGGTGAAGGCGCCGTAGATGGAGATGATCTGGACCAGCGCGATGAAGGTGAGGGCCTGGTTCTGGCGCTTGTTCTGCAGCTCGATGCTGGCGCTCTGGATGCGCTGCTTGGCCTGGATGTTGAGCTCGATGTATTCCTTGATGTCCTCGATGTCGCAGTCGCAATGCCAGCGGTGCATCAGCCGGTCCAGCTCGTCGTGGTATTTCGGGAACAGGTGGTTGCGGTAGGTGTTGAACCGGGCCAGCAGGTTGTAGAAGGCCAGTTGGACCTCCTCGGCGGTGTCGACGTGCCGGCGGCCGATGCGGTTGCGGTAGCGCACGGTGCGGGCCAGTTCCCGGGAAAAATACGCTTTCAGGTAGCCCAGGCTGGCGTAGAAGGCCTGCGCGGCGAGCATCATCTGCAGCAGGTTCAGCAGCACTTCGCGCGGCAGGCGGCTGGCGACGGTGTAGTTCCAGCCGGGGTAGAAGAAGGCCCCGGGATAGTCCCCGGCCAGGGCCTCCTCGGTGCGGACCGACGCGATGATTTCCTCGTTGCCGAAGTGGCGCCGGTCGATGTCGCCGGCATCGGCGAACATGATGAACGGGAGGGTGTCGTCGTCCCGGAAGCGGATGCGGTCGGCCGCGACGGCCGCCGCCGGCGTGGAGACGAGCTCGGCCACCTTGGCGCAGGCGGCGTCGCGCGTCTTGCCGATGCAGGCGCGGATGCCGAGATTGTCGAACATCCTGCGCTCGTGGAAGATCGCGGACAGGGCCTGCTGGCCGGGCAGGTCCCGCGCGTATGCCATCTCGACTTCGGTGACCAGGCAGAAGAAGGCGTGGGAATCGTGGAACAGGTGGTGCTCCAGCTTCGTGACGCGTATCCCGGCCGGCGCCGGGCCGGGTTCGCAGGCCGGCGCGTCGAAATCGTCCACGTGCCACAGGGAGAATTCGCGCGCCATGTCGACGGCGGCGACGGAGGTGATGCCGGACAGGTCCGCGGGGACGGCCGATTCCTTGTGGAAGACCTGCGGATGGTCCAGCAAGGTGCGCTTCCCGCCGGGCCCGGGTCCGGACTTCAGGAACGCCTGCATGGTTTCGATGTGGAGGTCCCGGTTTTCGTCGTGGTTCTCGAAGCCGGCCGAGGACAACAGGAACAGCTTGCCGGTGTTTTCCTTCACAGATAGGTCTCCCCGTGGCCTTCCAGGTAATCCCGCGGCAGGGGCTCGTCGCGGTAGTCGAGCAGCAGTTCGTCGCCGGCGCCGATGTCGTTGCGTGCGACCACGCGGACCGTGCGGCTTTGCGGTTCCCAGGACGCTTTCAGGTTCGGATGGCGGGAATGGTTGATGTAGAAGTACTTGGTGCGGTAGGGGCGTACCAGGACCTGTTCCCCCGGGATGGCGTTCCATTCCTCGGCGCGTTTCGTTTCCTCGTACACGGCCCATGGCACGCACTGGCCGTCGAGCACGACCAGCGTGTCGCCGCGGGCGATGCCGGCTTGCGCGAACAGGCCGTGGCCGTGCACGTGGCTGGGCCCGATGCGCGCGACGGGAATATTGTCGATGATCGATTCGAACATGGCGGCGGTTCCTGGCTCGTTCTCCTGCCCGCGTCGAGTGTAGCTT
>CAZMMO010000066.1:0-9328 GCA_964567365.1 uncultured Rhodanobacteraceae bacterium
ATCCAAGCCTTGGGTTCAAATTCGATTCGGCCAGGGTTTCCTCAGGGGCCCAATTGCAGGACCTGCCCAGGATGCAGCAGGGTGCCGGCAAGGTCGTTCCAGTCCCGCAATTGGGTCACTTGCAGGTCGAACCGCCGGGCGATGCTCCACAGCGAATCGCCGGAGACCACGGTGTAGGTGTCGGGCAGGCCGGAGGATCCCGAAGCGGAAGCGGCAAGAGCAAGGCTTTCCTCGTGCTGCAGCAGTCCCGAGGCGATTGCCTCGCGCAGGGATTGCGCCGCATCCGCCGGCAGCAACAGCCGGCGTGGCGAAGACCGCGGGACCTGTCCCGTGCGGTAACCGGCATTGAGCCGGCGCAGGCGGTCCTCCGGCATCTCGAGCAGGTGGGCAATACGGCGTAGCGAGGTTGCCGCCGGCAGGTCCACCACCTGCAGCCGGTCGCGTTCGGAGAAGGCCGGCAGGCGGACATGGAAGCGCTGCGGATCGCGGATGATGCAGGCGATGGCCAGCAGGCGGGTGAGATGGTTGCGGGTAGTCCGCCCCACCGGCAGGTCGGGGATGACGGGCGTGGCCGGCGGCATGCCGTGGGCCTTCAGGATGCGGCGCATCCGGTACGCGCCGGTATTGTAGGCCATGTCGGCCAGGCGCCAGTCGTGCCAGCGCTTGTGGTATCGCGCCAGCAGACGCATCACCGCCTGCGTGGAAGCGGTCTTGTCCAGGCGTCCGTCGTAATGCCGGCCGACCTCCAGGTGCAGTGCGCGTGCCGTGACCGGCATGATCTGCCACATGCCGGCTGCGCGGTGGCGGCGGGGCGGTGTCTCGTGGAAATGGCTTTCCACCCACGGCAACAGCACGAATTCACCGGCCACGTCGTGGCGTGCGGCCACTTCCTGCACGTAATCGATGACGGGCAGGAGGGCACGGATGCGCTTCTGAAAGCGTGCCGGATTGCGTGTTTCCCGGTGCGCCCGGCGAACGGCCGGAGCCACGCAGTCGTGCATGGCGAAGCGGGAGCGAAGATGCGCCCAGAACCCTTCGGACACGGGCACGGGCACGCTTGCCGAGGCCGTGGGAGCCGGGATCGCCGGTGCGGTGGCTACCACGGGCGGGGGCGGCGTCACCGGGGGGCGTGGTACCTGGGTCGAACAGCCGGCCAGCAGCAGCGCGGCCATGCCGGCGGGAGCCCATGTCCGCCAGGCCGGCCTCATGCGCGGAACCGGTCCTTGGCGGCGCGCAGGGCGGCAAACCGGCTTGTCCGGTCGTGGCCGGCGCCTTCGTGTTCGTTGACCCAGCGGACCACGGCCTCGCTGTCCACGCGCAGGAACGGATTGGCCGCCCGCTCCTCGGCCATGCGGCTGGGCACGCTGGCGTGTCCGTGCCGCAAAGCCTGGCGGGCGGACTGGATGCGATCGGACAGGATCGGATTGTCCGGCTCGACCTGGCTGGCGAAGGCGGCGTTGGACAGCGTGTATTCGTGTCCGCAGCACACCCGGGTGTCATCGGGCAGCGTGGCCAGGCGATCCAGCGAGGCCAGCATCTGCCGCGGGCTGCCTTCGAACAGCCGTCCGCAGCCGAGGCTGAACAGCGTGTCGCCGCAAAACAGCAGCCCCTCCCCGACGAAAGCCACATGGCTGCGTGTGTGGCCGGGTACGACCCAAACCTCGAAATGCACCGCGGGGGCTTCCAGGGCTACCGTGTCGCCTTCGTGGACGCGGCGGTCCACGTCCGTGATGCGCTCGTCCTCGGGGGCGAAGACGGTGGCGCCGTGCCGCTCCCTCAGGGCGGCGGCCCCGGCGGTGTGGTCGGGATGGTGATGGGTCAGCAGGATGGCGCGCAAGCGGAGGTTCTTGCGGGCCAGGGCGGCTTCCACGGGCGCATCCTCTCCCGGGTCGACGACCACGGCCTGGCCGCGCGCGTCGGCCAGCAGCCAGATGTAGTTGTCGCTCAGGGCCGGCAGGGGCTCGAGGTGCAGGGGAGGATCCATCGACATGGGACCGGGGCAGGAAGATGTCCGTGTGGTGGAGCGGCAAAATATAACAGGGCCGGACCGCGGGATCAGGTGGCCGGCCTGCTACTCTATGCGCAGTCTGCCACAAGGTCCTGCCATGCCTTTTGCCGATCATCCCCTGCTGGGGCGGGCGCCCGCGCACCGGCTGCTGGCCGCCGAGGCCGGCGCCCTGTCCGCGGCGCTGTCCGGCCAGTCCGGGGCGCACGGCCTGTACGTTGCCGCCGCGCATATGCATGCCGCATGGCTGCCCAGGATCGGCTGCTGGACCCATCTGCGCCTGGCGGAGGGGCTATTGCATGGCGACGTGGAGGCAAGAGCCGACGAGCCCTTGCCCTTCGTCGACGAGGGCTTTCGCGTGGTGGTGCTCAGCCACGTGCTGGAGTGGACGCCGCATGCCGCCGGACTGCTCGACGAGGCCGCGCGTGTACTGGCCCCGGAAGGAATCCTGGCGGTAACCGGCTTCCACCCCTTCAGCGCGTGGCTGCCCTGGTTGTTGTGCCGCCGCCGTCCGCGCCCGATGCTGACGGCTCCGGGCTGGTTGCGCCAGCGGCTGGCGCGGCATGACGTGCAGGCTTTGCGGGTGCGGCGTTTCGGAGCGTGCATTCCGGGCGCAAGAAGTACCTGGGGGCAGGGCGGACTGGGAGGAGGATTCGTCCTCGTGGCGCGCAAGCGGCGTGCCTTCGTCACGCCCATCGACCTGCGTACCGCGCGCAAGCGGAGGGCGCCCGCGGGCGGCTTGTGGGTACCGGGGACGCACCGGGAGTGCGCATGAGTGCGACCGCGGTCGACCGTCGTGCCACAACGGTGGACATTTTCACCGACGGGGCCTGCCTGGGAAACCCGGGCCCCGGCGGCTGGGCGGCCCTGTTGCGCAGCCGCACGGGACACGAGCGCGAGTTGTCCGGCGGCGAGGCGCACACCACCAACAACCGTATGGAACTGATGGCGGCCATCGAGGCGCTGGAAGCGCTCAAGCGCCCGTGCCAGGTCAGCCTGACTACCGATTCGCGCTATGTCATGCAGGGCATCGAGCAATGGCTGCCGCGCTGGCAGGCGCGGGGGTGGCGCACGGCCAGCGGCCAGCCGGTGAAGAACCAGGACCTGTGGCAGCGCCTCGCCGAGGCCGCCGGCAGGCACCGGGTGTCCTGGCACTGGGTGCGCGGCCATGCCGGCCATGTCGAGAATGAACGCGTGGACAAGGCGGCCCGTGCCGAAGCCGAAAAGTGGAAGGAGTGCGAATGATGCGCCAGGTGGTACTCGATACCGAAACCACGGGTCTGGAAGTGCACAAGGGCCATCGCGTGATCGAGATCGGCGCGGTGGAACTGGTGGCACGCCGGCCCAGCGGACAGACCTACCACACCTACCTCAACCCCGACCGTCGCATCGACGAGGGCGCGCGCGAGGTCACCGGCATCCGTGACGAATTCCTGCTCGACAAGCCGCGCTTCGCCGAGATCGCCGAGGACTTCCTGGCCTTCATCGAAGGCGCGGAACTGATCATCCACAACGCCGCCTTCGACGTCGGTTTCCTCGATGCGGAACTGCAGCGTGCCGGAGCGCAATACGGCTGCATCGCCGACCATGCCGGCGTGCTCGATACCCTGGCCATGGCGCGTCAGCGCTATCCCGGCCAGCGCAACAGCCTGGATGCCCTGTGCAAGCGCCTGGGCGTGGACAACGCGCATCGGGAGCTGCATGGAGGCCTGCTCGATGCGCAGCTTCTGGCCGATGTGTATCTGGCCATGACGACGGGGCAATCCGCGCTCGACCTGGGCTTCGATCGCCCGGCCGAGGCGACTCCGGAGGCCGCGCCGGTTGCCGTGCGTCTGACGCACCGGCCGCGGATCGTGCACGCCAGCGCCGAGGAATTGGCCTTGCACGAGAAGCGTCTGGACGCCCTGGACGAGTCCGCGGGAGGTACCAGCCTGTGGCGGCGCCTGGAAGGAGAATCCGCCGGCGCGGCCGTCAATCGGGATGACAGCGGACCACGATCGCCGTGACATTGTCGTGGCCGCCGGCGTCCAGTGCCGCCAGCAGCAGGTGATCGACGGCTTCCTGGGCGGCAATGTCGTCGCGGGCCAGCGTGTCGGCCAGGGAGGCGTCCGCCACTTCCTCGGTCAACCCGTCGCTGCACAGCAGAAAACAGGAGCCCGGGGCGATGCATCCGCGGGCGGTTTCCAGCAGGAGCTGGTCGGGCGCGGTGATTCCCAGGGCCTGGGTGAGGACGTTGCGGTGCGGGTGATCGCCCGCTTCGCGCTCGTCCAGCAGGCCCGCATCCACCAGTTGCTGTACCTGGGTCTGGTCGTGCGAGAGCCGGTACAGGCCACCGTTGTGCAGATAGATGCGGCTGTCGCCGACCCAGACGGCCTCGAAGCGTCCGCTCCGGAGCCTCAGCGCCGCGAGGGTACTGCCCATGGGGCGGCTGCTCCGTTCGTGCTGCCCGATGATGCACCGGTCGGCATGGCGGATGGCGTCGGCAAGCGCCGCCCCGCGACGCACCTGTTCGACGACGGTATCGCGTGCCAGGGCCGCGGCGCGCTCCCCGTGGGCATGACCTCCCATGCCATCGGAAACCAGGAACAGCCCCAGCGAGGGGTCCGCGTAGCAGGTGTCCTCGTTGAGCCTGCGATGCAGCCCCGGGTGCGTTCCGTGTCCGAATTCGATCATGTTGCTGAGGGCAGAGAAGTGCCCAAAGCATGCCCCAAGGCGTGATGGAAGTCACGATGTGCCGGCGGGACCGGTTCAGTGTCCGCACCGGCTCCGGAGTACCGGATCCGCTGACACGCGTCGAAGCTTGCGCAATATCCCGTGCAGCCCGTATCATGCTCGGCCCTCCATGCAGATGGATGAGGGCCGCTCCTTTCGTCAATCGCGGGGAGGGGGCGAACAATGCGCCGGACGGTATTGCCTGCCGTTCGCGAAAAGTTTTGGAGAGGTGGCAGAGTGGTCGACAAATTCGTCGGGAACGAATTTGGACAGCCGCAGGCTGGCCCCGGAGCGCGTAGCGCGCAGGGGTGAGCCCCAGGGAGGGGGCGAACAATGCGCCGGACGGTATTGCCTGCCGTTCGCGAAAAGTTTTGGAGAGGTGGCAGAGTGGTCGAATGCGCCGGACTCGAAATCCGGTTTACGGGTCTCCCGTAACGTGGGTTCGAATCCCACCCTCTCCGCCAGACACGAAAGCGCCCCGCAAGGGGCGTTTTTTGTGTCTGGCGGAGAGGGTGCTGTGGACGGAGGCGCCGGGTTCGACAAATTCGCCGGGAGCGAATTTGGACCGCCGCAGGCGGGCCCCGGAGCGCGCAGCGCGCAGGGATGAGGCTCATGGAAGAGCCGAACCATCCCACCCTCTCCGCCAGACACGAAAAAGCGCCCATTCAGGCGCTTTTTCACATCTGGCGAAGCGCGCGACACGATCAGTTGCGTGACTTCAACAGGCGGCCGGCCAGCCAGCCGACCGTCAACGCGATCGCGACGGATCCGATCGGCTTGTCGCGCAGCACCTCGCGCAGCCGGTCGGTCGCCCGGCTCGCCTGGTCGCGGGTTTCCGACGCAAGTTCCGCACCGCGATCGCGCCACTCGCCAACCTTGTCAGCCACGCGATGCGCGCTCCTTGCGCCGGCGTCCGCGGCGCGATGCAGGCCTTCCTCGACACGATCGGCGGCTGTATCGGCCTTGTCGTCCTTGACCACGCCGGCCGCGTTGCCCGCATCTTGTCTGGCGTGTTCGGTGGCGTGACCGGGGCGGACGAAGGTGCTCTCGCCCGGCGCGCCCTTGTCGTTTTGGGTATGGGGATTCATGACAGGTCTCCTGTTGCCGTGCCGGTGTCAGACGCGCTTGCGTCCGGTGATCAGCGACACGATGAATAGAATGAGGAAGACGACGAACAGGACCTTTGCGATCGTGGCGGCAATCCCTGCCACACCGAAGAAGCCGAAAAGTCCGGCGATGACCGCAATGATCAGAAAGACGATGGAGTAGTACAGCATGGTTCTTCCTTTCCGGAACGTGGTTGAAGTTCGGCCTGAAACGCTGGATGCGTTCCCACGGACTCCTCCGTGAAGAAGGGGCGACAAGTTCTCCGGACAAGCCTCCATGGCTTGTCCGGAGAGGCCCGAAACGTACCTCTCGTCCGCATCGGGAACCGGCCGGGTGCTCGTGGGAGGACCCGGGCAGGTACGGCACATTCCTGGTGCCGCTGTGGGAGACCCAGCGGAGGGGATCTCCCGGCACCCGCCGTCGGCAGGGTGGTACGACGTCCTTGTCTTGCGTCTCCTTGCGCTGCAGGTGTTTATTCGTAGGGCTTCGTCAGGGATTCATCGAATTCCCGGACTTGTTTCCTGGCTTCGTCCCTGGCAACTCCGTAGCGTTCCTGCACCTTGCCGACGAGGTATTCCGTATTGCCGTCCGCTACCTGCAGGTCGTCGTCGGTGAGCTTGCCCCAGCGGGCCTTGAGCTTGCCGTGGAGCTGTTTCCACTGGCCCTTGATCTTGTCGTCGTTCATGGATTTCTCCGTTGTTGGATGCTGCGTTCTTTCGGTCCCGGACATGCTTGCCGTGCGAGGGGTTCGCCAGGTGCACGTGTCCGGAGGAAATTCAGCCGCGAATGGCTACTTCACCTTCAGTCCGGAGGCGTCGACCTTCTTCACGCCCTTGACGCTTTTGGCCACCGCAATGGCCTTCTTGACGCCGGTTTCGGTTGCGAGGACTCCGGTCAGGGTCACGACGCCGTTGGCGGTATCCACCGTGACGTTCGTGCTCTCGATACCCTTGGTGGTCGCAAGCTCGCCTTTTATCTTGGCGGTGATCCAGGTGTCATTGATGGCTTGCCCCACGGTTGCGGAGTGGTCCTGGTCCTGCGTGGTTTGAGCCTGCGCGACTCCGGCGCACAATCCCAGCCCCAAGGTTGCTGCAAGAACGGCGGCCGGAAGCATGGTTGGCGTTTTCAATTTCCCTCTCCTTTCCTTCGGCATGAATGGTGCGGTGTATCAGTG
Source organism: uncultured Rhodanobacteraceae bacterium (assembly GCA_964567365.1). Classification (GTDB taxonomy): domain Bacteria; phylum Pseudomonadota; class Gammaproteobacteria; order Xanthomonadales; family Rhodanobacteraceae; genus Oleiagrimonas. The sequence continues at coordinate 6,999 of CAZMMO010000066.1, forward strand.
CGGTTTGCGCTGCGATGGCGAGGCGTTCTCGCGTGGGCGCCGTCCGCGGTCGTCGCCCTGCGGGCGGCGTGGACGGCGGTCGGGCTGTTCGTCGCCCTTGTCCGGGTTCGGGTCGCGGCGTTCGGGCGATTGGCGGGGCGCCGGCTTGTCGTGGCGTTTCGGTTCCGGTGTGGCATTTGCTGCGATGTTCATCGGGATGTCTCCGTTGCGTATGGGTCCGTGTGGACCGGTAACGAAGCTACGCCGCGCCGCGTGCCCGGAGAAGAAGCCGATGCACCAGTTGCCCTGGTATTTTTCTACCATTCGTGAGAGTGCGTTTATGAAGTATTCTGGTTCGGCACCGCCAGAAAGAAGACCGCCATGGGCACCCAGCCCACCCGTGCTCATATCGACCGCAAGCATCTGCAGCAGATCATCGGAGGCCTCACCGATGGCGTGATGTTGCTCGATCCCGACCGCTCGATCGTGTGGGCCAACGAGGCGGCCGTTGCCATGCATGGATGCATCCGTGCCGAGGAACTGGGTGCCAATGCCGCGCAATACCGCAAGAAGTTCTTGTTGAAGTACCGCAACAATCACCGGCTGACGGCCAAGCAATACCCGATCGAGCGCGTGCTGGCCGGAGAGGCTTTCAGCGACGTCGTCGTCGAGGTCGGGCGAAAGGACAATGCGGACTTCCACGGCACGCAGCAGGTCCGGGGCATCCCTTTGACCAATGCCGGAGGCAAGGTCGAATCCATGGTGCTGGTGATCAAGGATGTTACCGAACGGTTCAGCGCCGAGGAGCGGTTCGAGCGCACTTTCGCCGCCAACCCCGCACCCGCCGTGATCTGTCGCCTGCGTGACTTGCGCTACATCAAGACGAACCCCGGATTCCTGGCCATGACCGGCTATGAGCGCGATCAGGTCATCGACCGCCGGTTCCGGGACCTGGATGTGCTGGAGCAGGCCGAGGACCGCGAAGAGGCGATCCGCAGCCTGCGCGGATGGCTCACCATTCCGCAGCAGGAAGCGGTGATCAGGCAAGCCGATGGCAAGCACAAGTTCGTCATCGTCGCGGGCCAGCCGATCGAGTGCGGCGACGAGCAGTGCATGCTGTTCACCTTCATCGACCTGGAGGCGCGCAAACGCGCCGAGATGTCGTTGCGCGAGAGCGAGGAACGATTTTCCAAGGCTTTCCGGCTGGCTCCGGTCCCCATGATCGTGTTTGCGTTGCGTGATACGCGCACCCTTGCGATCAACGACGCCTTCACGGCAATCACCGGCTATGCCATCGAGGATTTGCAGGGGCATGCCATCGAGGATGCCGGACTGTCCAGGGACGCCGCGGCAATGCGCACGTTGGTGGCCCGCTTGAGCCGGCGCGAGGATATCCGCAACGAGGAACTGCCCGTCCGGACCCGCGAGGGCGGGACCATCGACTGCCTGTTTTCCGCCGACACGGTGACGATCCAGGACGAGCCGTGCGTGTTGTGCGTCGTCCAGGACATCACCGACCGCAAGCGCTCGGAGATGGACCTGATCGCCGCGATCGACGCGGTGATGAAGGACACCTCCTGGTTCAGCCGCACGGTCATGGAGAAGCTGGCGCAGTTGCGCTCGCCCGACGGCGGCGGCGCCAAGGCCGAACTGGCCGCCCTGACGCCGCGCGAGAAGGATGTCCTGGGCCTGATCTGCAAGGGCCTCAGCGATGCCGAAATTGCCGAGGCACTGAAACTTTCGCGCAACACCGTGCGCAACCACGTTGCGACGTTGTATGGAAAGATTGGAGTGAACCGACGTGGCGCCGCCGTCGTGTGGGGGCGCGAACGCGGCATGGCGGGTTATTGACCGGGTGGTGTTCGCCAGCGCCGCGCGGGAGCGGCGCCCGATTGGCCATTATCCGGAACGCACGCCCAGCCACGCCTTGATGGCGGCGATGCTCAGCGGTATCGATCCGAAAATGATGAAGACCAGATCGCCCGGCAAGCGCAGCCATTCGATCAGGTGCGAACGTTGGCTGTGCGTGAAGCCGACCCCGCGGGCATGCCAGTAGCCGTGTTGGACCACGTCCCATACTTGCAGTACGCCACCCGGGAACAGGCTCATCACCACCATCATCATCAGGCCGATGTTGGTACCCCAGAATACGACCTTGATGTACTTCTCGATGCCGGGCCAGTTCTCTTCGCTGGCGGTCTGGCGCAGTACGAACACCATCAGTGCGATGGCGAGCATGCCGAACACGCCCATCATTGCGGCATGGCCGTGGTTGGGGGTAAGCAGCGTGCCGACTTCGTAGTAGCTGACGATCGGCAGGTTGATCAGGAAGCCGAAGATGCCGGCGCCGA
>CAZMMO010000067.1:0-9220 GCA_964567365.1 uncultured Rhodanobacteraceae bacterium
CGGGCGGCGGGAACGCGCGTGGATGCACGTGGTTTCTTGCGGGGGGCATTCATGCGCACAGTGTAGCGGCTCGAACCGCGGCCAGACTCCCGCCGACTCGCAAAATCGGCGGGCACGCGCCGGCGTGGGACGTTACAATGGGCGGACTCCCGACGCCGCCTTCCCCGCCATGAGCGAACCCGATCCCTCCTCCCGCCCGTCTTCGGGCAGCAAGTTCATCAGCCCGCAGGGTACCCGCGCCGTCAAGGACGGCATCCGTCCCAGCGCCCTGAGCCAATTGCCCGACAGTGGCCGCAAGCCGTCGTGGCTGCGGGTGCGCCTGCCTTCGGGGGCGAAATACGAGGAGATCAGCAACATCGTGCGCACCCACAAGCTGTCCACGGTGTGCGCGGAATCCAAGTGTCCCAACATCGCCGAATGCTGGGGCCGCGGCACCGCCACGCTGATGCTGATGGGTTCGGTGTGCACGCGCGCGTGCAAGTTCTGCTCGGTCTCGACCGGCAATCCGCACGGCTGGCTGGACCCGGACGAACCGGCCAACGTCGCCGACGCGGTGGCGCTGATGGGCCTGAAATATGTGGTGCTGACCTCGGTCGACCGCGACGACCTGCCCGACGCCGGGGCCGGCCGCTACGCCGCCTGCGTGCGCGCCATCCACGCGCGCACGCCGCAGACCGCGGTGGAGGCACTGACCCCCGACTTCGGCGGCCACCACGAGCTGGTGGCGCAGGTGCTGGACGCGGGCCTGGCCACCTACGCGCAGAACCTCGAGACTGTCGAACGGTTGACCCATCCCGTGCGCGACCCGCGCGCCGGCTACCGGCAGACGCTCGACATCCTGGAATTCGCCAAGAACTACGCGCCCGATACCGTCGTCAAGACCAGCCTGATGCTGGGCCTGGGCGAAACCGACGACGAGCTGGAACAGACGTTCGACGACCTGCGCGAAGCCAACGTCGACGTGATCACGCTGGGCCAGTACATGCGCCCCACCAAGAACCACCTGCCGGTACAGCGTTTCGTCACCCCCGAGCAGTTCCACCAGTACCGCGAAAGCGCCATGACGCGGGGCTTTCTGGAAGTGGTGTCGGGCCCGCTGGTGCGCTCCAGCTACCGCGCCGAGCGCGTGCTGGAGCACAACAACGTGGGCCTGGACGAGACCCTCGAGAACATTCGCCAGGCATCGACGTTGCGCTGCTGAAGCGTATGCGTCGGCCTCGCGCCTCGCCCGCCGCATACCGGGGAACCCCGTGGGCAGGAGCCTGTCCTGCAGGCGATGGCATCAGGGTTTCATGAGTCTTGCGCCTGTCGCGCCCGGGTGCGCTCCTACACACAAGCCGTAAGCCGTCACCCCGCCCGGCCGCGTCGGCGCAAGGGCGCGCTCAACCACTCACCGAAGCCAGAGCGGCGGAGCCGGGACGGGCGTCGTGGCCCTTGCCGACCGCGTCGGGCGGCAAGGTCTCGACCTCGAGCACGTCGACCAGCTTGTGCAACTGGCGCACGATCTGCTGCAGCGCGGCGTCGCTGCCGTAGATGTCCAACGTGAGCAGCGAGGTGGCCGGATCGTCCCTGGTGGGCGCCACGCTGAGTGCATTGATGTTGACGTGGCGTGCGGCGAACAACTGGGCCACGCGGACCAGGGCGCCGGATTCGTTTTGCAGCAGGATCGAGAGGGTGTGTTTCATGACGGTACTCCAGGGACCCGGCGCGATGGCGCGATCCGGGTCCAATGCATCAGACGGCGTTCGTTTCCGGCGCATCCTGCGTCGGCGCGGCGGCACGTGAGGGAATGAACGGGCCGGTGATCATGTGGTCGTAGCTGTTGCCGGCCGGCACCATCGGATAGACGTTGGCCTCCGGGTCGATCATCACCTCCAGGAAAGCCGGGCCGTCGCAGGCCAGAAAATCGGCGATGGTGGCTTCCAGATCCTCGTTGCGCTCGAGCCGCCGGGCCCACGCGAAACCGTCGGCCTGGGCCGCAAGCACGAAATCCTTCTTGTGCAGGCTCTTGTCGGTGGAGGCCATGCGGCCCTTGTAGAACATGCGCTGCCACTGCCGCACCATGCCGTCGCCCTTGTTGTTGAGCAGCACCACCTTGACCGGCAGGCCGTAGGTGGTGATGGTTTCCAGTTCGCCCTGGTTCATGCGGATGGAACCGTCGCCGTCGATGTCGATGACCAGCGTATCGGGCTGCGCGAATTGCGCGCCGATGGCCGCCGGCAGGCCAAAGCCCATGGTGCCCATCGAACCGGAGGTAACCCAGCGCCGCGGCTTGTGGAAGTCGAAATACTGCGCGGCCCACATCTGGTGCTGGCCGACGCCGGTGGCGACGATGGCGCGCCCTTCGGTGTGCCGGTTGAGCGCCTCGATCACGGCCTGCGGCTGGATGGCGTCGCCGTCGCGGCGATAATTCATGGCATGCGCCTGCTTGAGCGAGGCAATATGTGCCTGCCACTCCTCGAGTTGCGGCTGGATGCCATGCGCGCGGCCCCAGGTCGTGAGTTTCCGCAGCGCCGCCACCATGGGGCCGACATGATGCCAGTCGACCGCCTTGACCTTGCCCACCTCGGCCGGGTCGATGTCGACCTGCGCGATGAAACGCGCCCCGGGTGCGAAGCGGTCCGGCTTGCCCGCCACGCGATCGTCGAAACGCGCGCCCAGCGCCAACAGGAAATCGCAGTCGTCGACCGCGTAATTGGCGTAGGCCGTGCCGTGCATGCCCAGCAGGTGCAGGGCCAGCGGACGCGTTTCGTCATAGGCACCCAGGCCCATCAGGGTGGTGGTGACCGGCAGGCCGAAGGCGTCGGCAAACTCGGCCAGGGCCTGGTCGGCGTCGGCGGCGACGACACCGCCCCCGGCATAGATCAGCGGTCGCTCGGCCTGCTGCAGGGCGGCAAAGAACTTCTCGCAGGCGGCATCGTCCAGCCGCGCACTTTCGACCAGGTCCAGGCGCGCGCGATACCCCGGGATGGACAGGCGCGAGGCCCCGTCATAGGACAGCATCGTGTTCTGGACGTCCTTGGGAATATCGACCACCACCGGACCGCAGCGGCCGCTGCGCGCGATCTCGAACGCGGTGCGCAAGGTGGCTTCCAGCCGCTCGGCCTCGGTGACCAGGAACACGTGCTTGGCGCACGCGCCCATGATGTTGGCAACCGGCGCCTCCTGGAAGGCGTCGCTGCCCAGGGCGGTCGTCGGCACCTGGCCGCAGATGACCACCATCGGGATCGAATCCGCCATGGCGTCACGGATCGGCGTGACCAGGTTGGTGGCGCCGGGACCGGAAGTGACCATGGCCACGCCGACGCGGCCGGACGCACGGGCGTATCCCGACGCCATGAAGCCCGCGCCCTGTTCGTTGGCCGGCACGATCAGACGTACGGGGTCACCGCCATCGCCCCGCCGGTTCTCCGTGTCGTAACGAAACACCGCGTCGTACACCGGCAGGATGGCGCCACCGGAATACCCGAACAGGACATCGCAACCCTCGTCGACGAGCACCTGCACCACCACGTCCGCACCCATCATCTGCTGGCCGGAGAGAGGGTGCTGGCTCGGCGCCCGTGGTGTGGTCTGAGTACTTGGCAAAGGCATGTTCATGAGAAATCCTGTGGAATCCGGGTGATTCTTTGCATGGTGGTGTCCGCGCCGCGGCGTGCCTGCGCACGGCCGCGGCGCGGACCGGGTTCAGCCGACCTTCTTCATCGGCTCGGCTTGCGGGGCATCGGCCTGCAGCCAGGACATGCGCGCGCGCAGCTTGGCGCCAACCTTCTCGATCGGGTGCTCGAGATCGGCCTGCTTGTACTTGTTGTAGTTGGGCAGGCCGGCGTTGTATTCGGCCGTCCATTCACGCGCAAAGGTGCCGTCCTGGATCTCTTCGAGCACCTTCTTCATGCGCTCCTTGACGCCCGCGTCGATGACGCGCGGGCCGCGCGTGTAGTCGCCGTACTGGGCGGTCTCGGACACGAACTGCAGCATCTTGGCCAGGCCGCCTTCGTAGAACAGGTCCACGATCAGCTTCAATTCGTGGAACACCTCGTAGTAGGCGATCTCGGGCTGGTAACCGGCCTCGACCAGGGTCTCGAAACCGGCCTGCACCAGGGAGCTGGCGCCGCCGCACAGCACCGCCTGCTCGCCGAACAGGTCGGTCTCGGTCTCTTCCTGGAAGGTGGTGTCGATCAGCATCGCGCGGGTGCCGCCGATGCCGTCGGCATAGGCCACGGCCTTGTCGCGCGCGTGGCCGGTGGCGTCCTGGGCCACGGCCACCAGGCAGGGCACGCCGCGGCCGCGCTCGTATTCGGTACGCACCAGGCGGCCCGGACCCTTGGGCGCGATCAGGTTCACGTCGATGTCGGCGCGCGGCTCGATCATCTTGAAGTGGATGTTGAACCCGTGCGCGAAGAGCAGGGCCGCACCGGGCTTGATGTTGGGCTCGATGGCCTCCTGGTACAGCTTGGCCTGCACCATGTCCGGCACCAGCACGGCCACCAGATCGGCGCCCTTGACCGCCTCGGCCGGCTCGAGCACGGTCTGGCCGTCCTCTTCGGCCACCGACCAGGACTTGCCGCCCTTGCGCAGGCCGACCACGACGTCGATGCCGGAATCGCGCAGGTTGCGCGCATGCGCGCGACCCTGGCTGCCGTAACCGAGTACCGCGACGCGGCCAAGCTTGTGGGTGGTGGTTTCAGTGTTGCTCATGGAGTTTCTCCGTTGACAGGGGCAAAAGGTTGGGTGACGGCGCCGCGCGAGGCGGAACCGACGAGAGCGGCAAACTTGGCCAGTGCACCGCGGGTGACACGTGGCGGCGGAGCCTTCCAGTCGGCCCGCCGCGCATCCAGGTCGGCGTCGGTATCCAGACGCCGGGTATAGCCGTCGATGACGATGTGGTCGCCGTCGCGCAAGAGCGCCAGCGGACCGCCGCGGGCCGCTTCGGGCGCCACGTGGCCGACCATGAAGCCGTGCGTGGCGCCGCTGAAACGGCCGTCGGTGATCAGCGCCACTTCGTGGCCCATGCCGCGGCCGACCAGGGCCGCGCTGACGCCCAGCATTTCGCGCATGCCGGGGCCGCCGGCCGGGCCTTCGTAGCGGATGACGATGACGTCGCCCTTCTGGATCGAGCCGTCCTGCACCGCGGCAAACGCGTCTTCCTCGCACTCGAACACGCGCGCGGTGCCTTCGAAGCGGTCCACGTCCAGGCCCGCCAGCTTGAGGATGCAGCCCTCGGGGGCAAGGTTGCCGTACAGGATCGCGTAGCCGCCGCGCGGCTTGAGCGGATGCTCGACGCTGTGCACCAGGTCGCGCTCCACCTGTGGCGGCGGCGCCGCATCCAGTTCGGCAAAGAAATCGCGGCCGGTGACCGTGGGCACGTCGGTCAGCATGCCGGCACGGCGCAGCTCGCTGGCGATCGCCGCCACGCCGCCGGACTCGAACATTTCATCCGCGCTGTACTTGCCGGCCGGCATCAGGTCGGCAATGACCGGGGTTTCCTCGGAGGCCTTGTTGTAGTCCTCCAGGTCGAAGTCCACCTCGGCCTCGTGCGCCAGCGCCATGATGTGCAGGGCGGCATTGGTCGAGCCGGCGGTGGCGGCCACCAGACGCGCGGCATTGGTGAATGCCGGGCGGGTCATGAGGTCGCGCGGGCGGCGGTTGTCCTGCAGGCACTGCATGACCAGCTCGCCGCAGCGACGGGCCGCCTTGCGCTTGTCCGGATGCGTGGCCGGAATGTCGTTGAGACCGACCGGCGAGATACCCAGCGCGGTCAGCACCATGGCCATGGTGTTGGCGGTGTACTGGCCGCCACAGGCGCCGGGGCCGGGGCAGGCACAGGTTTCCACGTCGCACAGCTGCTGTTCGCTGAGGTTGCCGGCGCTGAAGGAGCCGACCGCCTCGAACACGTTCTGCACGGTGATCGACTTGCCGTCCAGCTTGCCGTGGCCGATGGTGCCGCCGTAGAGCACCACGCCCGGGACGTTCAGGCGCGCCAGGGCCATGGCCGAGGCCGGAATGGTCTTGTCGCAGCCGCACAGCGCGACCACGGCATCCAGGCAATGGCCGTTGACGGCCACCTCGATGGAGTCGGCGATCACCTCGCGGCTGACCAGCGAGTTGCGCATGCCCTCGGTGCCCATGGCGATGCCGTCGGTGACCGCGATGGTGTTGAACTCCACCGGCGTGCCGCCGGCCGCGCGCACGCCCGCGGCCACCTCGGCCGCCAGGTCGCGCAAATTGATGTTGCACGGACTGACATTGGACCAGGTGTGCACGATGGCGACCATCGGCTTGGCGATGGCTTCCGTGTCCAGGCCGGTCGCACGCAGCATGGCGCGCGCCGGGGCCCGATCGGGGCCTTTCTTGATGGTGTCACTACGCATGGAGGTTCCTGTGGTTCGAAAGGTTCGGGTGGGTCGGGCACTGCCCGGCATGAAGGCTCCGCGCTTGTCGTACAGCTGTTTGTCGGGCAGCGCCCGACCTGCGGGTTGCGCTCAAGACAAACGGTTTCTTGAGACACGCCGCCGCGCCGGCGCGGTGTGCGACGGAGATGGCCGATGGGGAGGAGTTCGGCACATCGGCGTTCATGCAACCTCCCGCGCCGGCGCGTTGACGTCGAGGGCGGCCACGACGGCCGCGGTAACGGATGCGGTATCGGCATCGCCGCCGAGATCGCGCGTACGGGGACCCTGGGCGACGACCCGTTCCAGCGCCTCTTCGACCGCCGTGGCTTCCGCTTCCAGTTCCAGCGAATGACGCAGCAACAGGGCCGCGCTGGCGATGGTGCCCAGCGGATTGGCGACGCCCTGCCCGGCGATGTCCGGGGCCGAGCCGTGGATGGGTTCGTACAGGCCGCGCTTGCCTTCGCCCAGCGAGGCCGAGGGCAGCAGCCCCAGCGAACCGGCCAGGGCGGCGGCCTCGTCGGTGAGGATGTCGCCGAACAGGTTCTCGGTGACCACCACGTCGAAATCGGACGGATCGGTCAGCAGGCGCATGGCCATGGAATCGACCAGCTGGTGCTCCATCGTCACGTCCGGATAGTCGCGCGCGACGCGGTCGGCGGTGCAGCGCCACAGGCGCGAGGTTTCCAGCACGTTGGCCTTGTCCACCGAGGTCAGATGGCCGCGGCGCGCCCGCGCCAGCTCGAAACCGCGGCGCAGAACGCGCTCGATTTCGGCGACGCTGTAGCGGCACTCGTCGCTGGCATCGGTTTCGCTGCGCGTCTTCTTGCCGAAATAGGTGCCGCCGGTAAGCTCGCGCACGACCACGAAATCGACCCCGTCCAGGCGCTCGTCCTTCAGCGGCGAACGTGCCGCCAGCGCCGCATGCACGCGCACCGGACGCAGGTTGGCGTACACGCCCAGCGCCGCACGCAGGGCCAGCAGGCCCTGCTCGGGGCGCACCGGCGCCGACGGATCGGACCATTTCGGCCCGCCGACCGCGCCCAGCAGCACGGCATCGGCGCCCAGGCAGGCCTGGCAGGTGGCGTCGGGCAAGGGCTCGCCGGTCGCGTCGATGGCGCAGCCACCGATCGGGTGCTCGGCAAACGCGAACTGGTGGCCGAATTGTTCGGCCACGTGTTCGAGCACCGTCACCGCCGCGGCGGTGACCTCGGGGCCGACGCCATCGCCGGGCAGGAGGGTCAGGTTGGCTTTCATGCTGGGTCTCCCGATGTATCCGATACCGTCCGGTTGTTGTTGTTGTAGGAGCGCACCCGGGCGCGACGGCCTCGAGGCTCATGGAATGCTGATGCTGTCGCGCCCGGGTGCGCTCCTACAAAGACAGGTTCGTGGGCGTGGGGGTTCATGCCGCCTTCTCCCGCGCCTGCTCGAATGCCTCGATGTCATCACCGTGCTGCAACAGGAATCCCAGCGGATCCACGCCTTCGAGCAGGCAGTGACGCGCGAACGGGTCCAGAGTGAAAGCGATGGGCTCGCCCTCGGGACGCTCGATGCGGCAGGCCTCGACATCGATGGCCAGCTCCACGCCGGGATGATCGAGCAGCCAGCGATGGGACGCCGCGTCGACCACGATGGCCAGCAGCCCGTTCTTGAGCGAGTTGTTGCGGAAGATGTCCGCGATTTCGCTGGAAATCACCGCCTCGATGCCGGCGTCCAGCAGCGCCCACGGCGCGTGCTCGCGCGAGGAGCCGCAGCCGAAATTGTTGCCCGCGACCAGGATCGAACAGCCCTCGGCCTCGGGCTTGTTCAGCACGAAATCCGGGTTTGGGCTGCCGTCGTCCCGGTAGCGCCAGTCCTGGAACGCATGCTCGCCCAGGCCCTCGCGCACCGTGGTGGTCAGGTAACGCGCCGGGATGATGCGGTCGGTGTCGATGTTTTCGTCTTCCAGCACGGCCGTGCGGGAGACCAGGCGGCGGACGGCCTTCATGCGGCGTTCTCCATCAGGTAGGGGGTGGGGTCGGCAACGCAGCCGGCCACGGCGGAAGCCGCGGCGGTCGCGGGGCTGGCCAGCACGGTGCGCACGCCCTTGCCCTGGCGGCCCTCGAAATTGCGGTTGGAGGTGGACACCACCAGGTCGCCGGGCTTGCCCATGTCGCCGTTCATGGCGATGCACATCGAGCAGCCGGGCAGGCGCCACTCGGCGCCAGCCTCGCGGAAGACCTGGTCCAGGCCCTCGGCCTCGGCCTCGCGGGCCACGGCCTCGGAGCCAGGCACGACCAGCATGCGCACGCCCTGGGCGACCTTGCGCCCGCGCAGGACCTGCGCCGCCATGCGCAGGTCGGGCAGGCGCCCGTTGGTACAACTGCCGACGAAGACGATGTCCACCGGCGCGCCGCTCATGGACTGGCCCGGCTGGATCCGCATGTAGTCCAGCACGCGCTGCTGCGAGGCCGTCTCGGCGGCCGGCACCTTGTCCCCGAAGCCCAGCACCATGCCGGGATTGGTGCCGTAGCTGATGGTCGGGCGGACCTGGTCGCCGTCGATGTGGACTTCCCGGTCGTAGGTCGCGCCGGGGTCGGTGGCCAATGCCTTCCACTGTTCCACGGCACGGTCCCAGTCCGCGCCCTGCGGCGCCATCCGGCGGCCCTTGAGCCAGGCGAAGGTGGTCGCGTCGGGCGCGATCATGCCGGCCCGCGCGCCGGCCTCGATGGACATGTTGCAGATCGTCATGCGCTCTTCCATCGACAGCGCCTCGATGGCCGACCCGCGGTATTCGAGCACGTGGCCGGTGCCGCCGTCGACGCCGATGGTGCCGATGATGTGCAGGATCA
>CAZMMO010000068.1:0-1633 GCA_964567365.1 uncultured Rhodanobacteraceae bacterium
CTGCAGCGCCTGGGCCGCTGCCGCGTGGTGGGCTTCGTGGACGACAGCCTGTCCCTGCGCGGTTCGCACATCCACGGCATCCCGGTATTCGGTTCCCTGGAAAAACTGCCGCAACTGGTCAAGAACGTGGCCGCCGACATGCTGCTGATCGCCAAGCCGACGGCCAGCGCCGCCGAGATGCGCCGGATCGTATCGTTGTGCGAGGGCACCGGCCTGCCGTTCCGCACCATGCCGCGCCTGGAGGACGTCATCTCCGGCCGCGCCCAGCGCAACGAGATCAAGGAAGTGGTGATCGAGGACATCCTGGGCCGCGACGCCGTGGAGCTGGACTGGGTGGCCATTCGCGAAAGCATCAGCGGGCACGACGTGCTGGTGACCGGCGGCGGCGGCTCCATCGGCTCGGAGCTGTGCCGCCAGATCGCGCGGCTGGGGCCTGCGTCGCTGACGGTGGTGGATGTCTCCGAGTTCAACCTCTATCGCATCGAGCGCGAACTGCGCAATGCGCATTCCGACCTGCTGTTCCGCTTCGTCCTGGCGCACTGCTGCGATACCGCGGCGATGCAGCGGGCGTTCGCCGACGCCCGGCCGCAAATCGTGTTCCATGCGGCCGCCTACAAGCACGTGCCGCTGCTGCAGGGGCAATTGCGCGCGGCCTTCCGCAACAACGTGCTGGCCACGCGCGTCGTCGCCGACCTGGCGTCCCGCCATGGAGTCGGCTGCTTCGTCCTCATCTCCACCGACAAGGCCGTCAACCCCACCAGCGTGATGGGAGCGTGCAAGCGCATCGCGGAGATGTACTGCCAGAATCTGGCCCGCGATTCGGGCACCCGTTTCATCACGGTGCGTTTCGGCAACGTGCTCGATTCGGCCGGCTCGGTCGTGCCGCTGTTTCGCGAACAGATCCGCAAAGGCGGTCCGGTGACCGTGACGCACCCGGAAATGTCGCGCTATTTCATGACCATCCCGGAAGCCTGCCAATTGATCATGCAGGCATCGGCGCAGGGACACGGGGGCGAAATCTTCGCCCTGGACATGGGCGAACCGATAAAGATCCGCGACCTGGCCGAGCAAATGATCCGCCTGGCGGGCAAGCGTCCGGGCGTGGACATCTCCATCGTCTACACCGGCCTGCGTCCGGGCGAAAAATTGTTCGAGGAACTGTTCCATCCGCAGGAGAACTACAGCTCCACCACGCACGTCAAGATTTTCCAGGCGCAATCGCGCAGCGTGGCGCGTGACCTGCTGCGGACGCGTCTGGAGCAGTCGACCGCGGCGGTCGAGGCATTCGACGAGGAAGGGCTGCGCCAACTGGTTTCCATCCTGCTGCCGTCCTTCAGCTGGAGCGAAACGGCACGCACGGACAACGTGGTGCCGCTGCCGCTGCGGCAAACCGGACACAACGAAGGAGCGGCATGAGCACGCCATTGCGCAAGGTCGTTTTTCCCGTGGCCGGCCTGGGTACGCGTTTTCTTCCGGCCACCAAGGCCGTGGCCAAGGAAATGCTTCCGGTGCTGGACCGTCCCCTGATCCAGTACGCGGTGGACGAGGCAGTCGATGCCGGCGCCGACACGCTGATTTTCGTCACCAACCGCTACAAGCACGCCATCGCCGATTATTTCGACAAGGCCTACGA
>CAZMMO010000068.1:1733-3013 GCA_964567365.1 uncultured Rhodanobacteraceae bacterium
CGCTTCGACTGCGGCAACAAGCAGGGCCTGGTGCGCGCCACCCTGGCGCTGGCCATGCGCGACCCGCAGCTGGCCCCCGTGGTACACGAATTCCTGGCGCAATCGGCGGAGCCGGTCACGGCATAGGTGACCGGCGGCCGTGGCGGCCGTCGCGCGGCTTGCGTATGCTGGTCCCGTTCGACGGGGAATCGGAGGGCGACGTCGCAACGCGCCAGGATCGTGCCAGCATCTTCCTACTATCTTGCCACGGCGGCGCCGCATCGCCCGTACGCGGCGCTGGAAGGAGAACGCGACGCGCGGATCGCCGTCGTCGGCGGCGGCTTTGCCGGCCTCAACACCGCCTTGTCCCTGGCTGAGAAGGGAGTCGACGGGATCGTCCTGCTGGAAGCCGAAGACATCGGCTTCGGCGCTTCCGGGCGCAATGGCGGGTTCGTGTTTGCCGGGTATTCGCTGGGTGGCAGGGAGCTGATCGACCGCATCGGCGCGGCACGCGCCCGCGCGCTGTTCACCCGCACGGTCGATGCGGTCGACACCATCCGCCGGCGCATCCGCGAATACGATATCGCCTGCGACGCCGTGGACCAGGGCGTGATCCTGGCCAACTGGTTCCGTGACCCGGAAATATTGCGACGGCAACAGCGCCTGCTGGCCGAGCAGTTCGGCGTGCACCGGGACTGGCTCGCACGCGAAGAGATGGCCGAACAACTGCGCACCGGACGCTACAGCGCCGGCTTGTTCGAGCGCAACGCGCTGCACCTGCACCCGCTCAACTATGCCCTGGGCCTGGCCGCGGCGGCGGCCGGACAGGGCGTGGCCATCCACGAACACAGCCGGGTCCGGTCCCTGCGCCGGCAGGCTGACGGGAGCTGGGTGCTGCGTACCGCCAAAGGGCGACTGCGGGCCCGCCAGGTGGTGCTGGCCTGCGGCGGCTACCTGGCCGGCCTGGAACGCCGCGTGGATCGTGCGGTGTTGCCCATCGCGACCTACGTCATGGTGACCGAGCCGCTGGGGGCACGCCTGGCCGACGCGGTCACCACGCGTTCGGCCGTATACGACACGCGCTTTGCCTTCGACTACTACCGCGCCTTGCCGGACACCCGGTTGCTGTGGGGCGGACGCATCTCCGTGCGCAGGCGTTCGGCCCGCTCCGTGACGCGCCTGCTGCGCAGGGACATGTTGCGGGTTTATCCGCAATTGGCCGACGCGCGCATCGAGTACGCCTGGTCGGGCCTGATGAGCTACGCCCGTCACGAGATGCCGCAGATCGGCGGCGACGGCAA
>CAZMMO010000068.1:3113-9187 GCA_964567365.1 uncultured Rhodanobacteraceae bacterium
TCGATGGCAAGCAGTTCGCGCATCTTCTCATCGGACAGGTTCGAGCCGTGTGCACGCGCCGATTCGAGATACAGCCGTTCCAGCGACTCCACCAGCAATGCATGGCGGTTTTCGGCGCCGGCGTGCCGACGGGCGATGGCCACCATGGCGTCGATGCAGCGATGCAGGTCGTCGGCCAGGCGTTTCACGTCCCGCACCGGGCCGAAATGGGTGAGGTGGACGGCCGGCGGTTCGAGCGCCACCAGGCGTCGGATCGAGGCATGCAACGCCTCGGGATCGAACTGCACCGGCGAGGTGGTGGGAATAATGAACGGCCCCTTGTCGCTGTCCAGCTCGCGATAGGACAGGCCGAAGGTGTCGCCGCTGAATACGCGCCCGCTGCGGGTGTCGTGGATGGCGTTGTGGTGGCGTGCATGGCCGGGCGTGTCGAGGCAGCGCAGGATGCGCCCGGCCAGGTCCACCTCGTGGCCATCGGGAGCTTCGACCACGCGCCCGGCCGGCACTGGCTCGAGCGCGCCGTAGCTGCGCCGCATCTCCTCTTCGCCGTAGACCGCCGTGGCTCCGGCCCACAATTTCGACGGGTCGATCATGTGCCGTGCGCCGCGCGGATGCACCGCCAGCCGTGCGTTCGGCAGGGCGGCCATCAGCCTGCCGGCGCCGCCGGCGTGATCCAGATGCACATGGGTGAGGATCAGCCAATCGACATCGGCAACCGCCAGTCCGGCCTCGGCCAGGGCCTGCATCAGCCGCGGCTGCGAGTGGTTGGTGCCGCAGTCGATGAAGGCGCCGCGTCCGTTCTCGACCACCAGATAGGCGGCGTCGAAGTTCGGCCGCTGGAAGCCGGTGTCGATGGTGTGGATGCCGTAGTCGTCGTGCATGCCGGGAGCGTACCACCCGGCGCAACCGGGATCATCGGCTGGATGTCGCCTGGCGGGATCCCTGCGCCTGCTGCCGCCAGGCGGCCGGCGTCATGGCGAAGCGGCGCTTGAATGCACGCTGGAAGGCCGCGCTCGACTCGTAGCCCACTTCACTGGCGATGCCGTCGATACTGCACGAACGCTCGCCGAGCGCGCGTGCGGCCAATTGCATGCGCCATCGGGTCAGGTAGTGCATGGGCGGCTCGCCGACGACGGTGCGGAAGCGCGTGGCCAGGCTGGACCGCGACGAGGCGATCTGCGTGGCCAGTTCCTGCACCGACCAGTTCCGGCCCGGGGCCGCATGCAGGGCGCTCAGGGCACGCGCCACCAGCGGGTCGCGCAGACCGGCCAGCCAGCCGGTGGCGTCGGCGGGGATCGAACGCATGTATTCGCGCAAGGCCTCCATGAACAGGACCTCGGCCATGCGCACCCGCAGGCTTTGCGCGCCGGGGTACTCGTCCAGCGCCTGCGCGGCGGCATAGCGCGCAAGGGCCTCGGGGCCGCCTCCCAGCGCCACGTCGAAAATCGGCGGCAAGGCATGGAACAGCGATTCGAAGGCATGCCGGTCGCAGCCGAGAAAACCGCACAACAGGCTGACCGAAGGTCCCGACCCCGCATCGAAACGGACATGACGGATCTCCGGCAGCGGGCGTCCTTCCAGCATGTCGGCAAAGGGAACCAGCGTGCGCCCGGGCCGATCGCACAGTTGATGTGGGTCGCCACGGGGAACGATCACCGCCCGTCCGGCAGGCACCTGGAACCAGTCGTGCCGCTCATGCCGCATCCAGCATTTGCCATTCAGCACGATATGGAAGGCCACGATCTGATTGGTGCCGGGTGGCAGCAGCGGGGCAAATTTCTGGAGCGTCGGATCTCCCGCCACACCCCAGGGGCCGCGCAGGTCGACACGAAAAATCAATGCGCCGATCAAGCGCACCGTGGTCAGCACGTCGGACAGCAGGTCAACGGCCATCTTGCTCTTCCGCCTCGGCGTTTCGAGCATGTATCGCGGAGTATAGGCCATTGCCGCGAGGGGGCAGGGCCGGGACACTTCCACGCTGCGGTTGCAACGTCGTCATCGAGGGAGGGAGACATGCGTTCCGCGATAATTATTGTTTATGGAATAGTGTGTTACGTCATATTTTTCCTGACGTTTCTGTATGCCATCGGTTTCGTGGGCGATTTTCTTGTGCCCCACAGCCTGGATCGCGGCCGCACCGGCGCGACACCGTTGGCGTGGGTCATCGACCTGGTCCTGCTCGGCCTGTTTGCCGTCCAGCACAGCGGCATGGCGCGCCGTGGCTTCAAGCGCTGGCTGACCTCGTGGCTGCCCGGGCCGATGGAACGCAGCACGTACGTGCTGCTGAGCAGCGCCGCCCTGATCCTGCTGTTCTGGCAATGGCGGGCGCTGCCGGGGGTGATCTGGGACGTGCAGGCCGTGTGGGCGACGTGGTTGCTGTACGCCTTGTTCGCGGCCGGCTGGGCGCTGGTGCTCAGCGGCAGTTTCGTCATCAACCATTTCGACCTGTTCGGATTGCGCCAGGCGTGGCTCGGCGCGCGCGGCAGGGCATGCCCGGAACTGGAGTTCCAGGAGAAGCTGTATTACCGCGTCATCCGCCATCCGCTGATGCTGGGCTTCGTAGTCGCGTTCTGGGCGACGCCACGGATGACGACGGGACATCTGCTGTTTTCGGCGGTCGCCACCATCTACATCCTCGTCGCCGTGAAGTTCCTGGAGGAACGCGACCTCGTGGCCATGCATGGTGACAGCTATCGCCAATACCGGCGCAGCGTGCCGATGCTCTGCCCATGGCCCCGGCCGCGCCGGACCGGGGCCGCCGGCAACCGCCCGTCGACGACGCTCTGACGGCCTGCAGGGCAGGCTCCTGCCAGGAACGGGTTGTCATCCATCCGTTGCAGGGGTTTTCGAGCTTTCCTGTTCGCAATGCACCATCCACGGCACGCCGAACTTGTCCTTCAACATGCCGAAGGCCGGGGCGAAAAAGGTCTTCTCGAGCGGCATGTGGACCTGGCCGCCTGCGGACAATGACTCGAACAGGCGCTTGGCCTCGGCCGTGCTGGGGGTGCTGATGTTCACGCGGAAACCCGTCGGCTGCTGGAAGGGATCGGCGCTCATCCAGTCGCTGCCCATCAGCAGGCTGTCGCCCAGGTCGATGCAGGCATGCATGATCTTGTCGCGCATGCCGGCGGGCATCGAGTCGCACAGGGGAGTATCGGCGCTCGTCAGCATGGCCTTGACCTCGATGCCGAGGCATTGCGCGTAGAACGCGAAGGCTTCGCGGCAATTGCCGTCGAAGAACAGGTAGGGATTGACTTGCATGGCGGTTCTCCGGTGATGTTCCGTTTGCGGGGGGCCGGAGGCTCATCCGGCCGGGGCGCGGCGCACGGCCGCAAGGTCGATTTTTTTCATGGCGACGCGGCCCGCATCACGCCACGGCCAGCGGTTCGTCGTGGGCCGCGGCATAGGGGTGGCGCCAGGCGTCGAGTTCGCACAGTTGTTCGTGCCAGCGGGCGATGGCGGAAAACTCGTGCAACGGGATGTGCGCCGCCTCGGCGAAGGGCAGGGACGAAGCCATGGAGAAGTCGGCCAGGGTGAGCGTTTCGCCGGCCAGCCAGCGGTGCCGCGCCAGGTGCGCGTCCAGCACGGCGGCGAAGATGCGGAAGTTTCCCGTGGCCTGTTCGATGGCCTGCTTGTCGGGATCGCCAAGGCCGTAGCGCGGCCTGATGATGTATTCGAAATACAAGGTGCCGGTATACGGATTGAAGTGCTGCAGGTTCCAGCTCAACCAGCGCACGACCTCGATCTGCCGCCGGTCCTGCGGCCACAGGTCGGAATCGCAGCGCGCGGCGAGGTGGACCATGATGGCATCGGCCTCCCACAGCACGAAATCGCCGTCGACCAGGGTCGGCACCTTGCCGTTGGGGTTCAGCGCCAGGTATTCGGGCGTGCGGTGTTCGCCCTTGCCGAGGTCGACCCGCACGAATTCGACCGGTGACTGCAGGTAGCGCGCGACGGCACAGGCACGGCGCGGGGCGAGTACATCATCGTAATAGAGCTTCATGGACGTGGACTCCGGGGTTATGTGGACGCATCGGGGGACGGATCGGGGGTGGGCATGACGCAGGGGCCTCCGGCCAGGCGCCGCAAACCGGCCGCGGCCGGCTCGCCCAGGGCGGCGGTGAGTTCGTCCTGCACCTTGCGCCAGGTGGGCATGGCCTTCTGCAGCAAGGCTTTTCCTTCGGGGGTGATGGCGGCGATGCGCGAGCGCGCATCGACCTCGTCCGCGCGCACGCTCGCCAGGCCGCGTTTTTCCACCAGGGCCAGGTTGCGGGTGATGGTGGTGCGATCGGCCGCCAGCAGGTCCGCCAGCGCTCCTATTGCCATGGGGCCGGCCAGGGCCAGGGCCGAAAGCAGAGTGAACTGCGTGGCGCGCAGGTCGTGTTCGCGCAGGGCCTGGTCGAAACGGCGCGTGATCGCGCGCGAAGCCCTTCTTGCGGCAAGGCAGAGGCAACGCGTGGTTTGCAACAGTTCGGTATCCATGGCCTACAGGCGGGCGACCAGTTCGGTCAACTGGTCCACGCAAAGGGCCCAGCCTTTGTGGAAACCCAGTTGTTCGTGGTGAGCGAGGTCCTCGGCCGTCCAGTGCCGGGCCCGTGCGACGTAGTGGGTCTTGTCCTGCACGGGAACGAAGTCGACCAGGATGGTCAAAAACGGGTGTGCGGAAGGTTGCCAGGCCTTGGCATAGGCGTCGGTGAATACCAGGCGACGGTTCGGGACCACTTCCAGGTAAACGCCCTCGCTGACTGCCTCGGCACCGTCAGGCCCGCGCATGACGATGCGCGAGCGCCCCCCGGGGCGGACGTCCATTTCGGCGGCTTCAACACACCACGGGTGGGGTGCGAACCACTGCACAATCAGGTCGGGCTCGGTCCAGGCTCGGAACAGTTTTTCCGGTGGAGCGTCGATCAGGCGGCTCAGGGACAGTTCGTGGTTCGTGGCATCCGGCAGTGCTTGGGTCTCCATGACGCATCTCCCTCGACAGAGTAACTACGTGTATATACACATATATGCACTTTGTCAAGCGCCTGGGGAAGCGAGAGGGGAGGTACGATGAAGTGGAAGCGCGCCCGATCAGCGACGCTCGAGCCGATGGACGCTGGTGTGCAGCGAGGTCACGCCGTCCTGCTGGAACTTCGGTTGCGAAGCCAGGATGTCCCGGCGCTCCAGCAGGTCCACCTGCCATGCGCCGTCGAACAGGGCACGGACGTCGTCGGGGCCGACCGAAAACGGTGGGCCGTCCATTTCGTGCTGCGGATATTCCAGCGTGATCATCAGGGTGCGGCAGCCGGCCGGCAGGCGCGCGTAGACGTCGCGCGCATAGCGCTCGCGCATGGCCGGGGGCAGGGCGATGATGGCGGCGCGGTCGTACACGGCGTCGCAACCGGCCAGCGTCGCGTCGTCCAGGCCGAAGACGTCGCCCTGGATGATCTCGATGTTGCCGGCGACGTGATGAACACCCGTCGCCGTTTCATGCTTTTCGGGCACGAGACCCTGCCCGTCGAAGAACTGCCCGATCGCCAGCGGCGACAGTTCCACGCCCAGCACGCGATGACCGCGCCCGGCCAGCCATGCCATGTCCAGCGTCTTGCCGCACAAGGGCACCAGCACGCGGCTGCCGCGGTCCAGCGCCAGTGCCGGCCAATGCTGCACGAGCAGGGGCATCGGTGCGTCGCGATGGAAGCCGATGCGTCCTTCGCGCCAACGCTGCAACCAGAATTCGGCCTGCATGGGACGCGCTCCTTCGATGGCAAGAACCGGTCCGACAAGCGTCGCGCCACGGTTCGATCAGGTCAAGAGTCCGCTTTCCCGCCTCAACGGGCCACGCCGGCCAACGACAACGCCAGGCCGACACAGGCGCCGATGCAGGTAATCACCAGAACGGCGCGAAAGGCGAACAGCAACCATCCATGGCCGGCCCCGGCCCCGCGCACGCCGACAAGAAAGGCGGCCAACGAAGCCACGAACAGACCCGTCCCGACCGCGACCCATGGCGTGCAGGCCAGGCCGGTCCCCGCGATCACGCCGGCATTGCCGGCATTGAACAGCACCCATTCGCCGATCCGCCAGCGCCGCGA
>CAZMMO010000069.1:0-9146 GCA_964567365.1 uncultured Rhodanobacteraceae bacterium
CCAGGCCCCGAGCGTCGGCGACTCCCAGTTGTCCTCGACGAAGCGGATGTCGTGCACCAGCGGGTCGATGCCGAGCGCCCGCAGCGAGCCGATGTAACGTTCCTGCAGGTCGTCCGGATTGGGCTTCATCACCACCTGGAACTGATAATAATGTTGCAGGCGGTTGGGATTGTCGCCATAGCGCCCGTCGGTGGGCCGGCGCGAGGGCTGCACGTAGGCCGCGGCCCAGGGCTCGGGACCTAGCGCGCGCAGAAAGGTGGCCGGATGAAACGTGCCGGCGCCCACCTCGGTATCCAGCGGTTGCATCAACACGCAGCCCTGGTCGCCCCAGTAGCGACCCAGGGTCTGGATGACTTCCTGAAAGGTGGGTGCGGGCATGGATCGCCTCGGTGCCGAAACCAAAGTGCCCCAGTATAACGGCCACCGTGCGGGACGGGTTCGGGGATTCCCTGCGCTTGATCGACGACAGCCCGGCTCCCACATGGGACAATGCGATCCATCCCGTTGCGCACACGACCATGAAGTCCATCGCGATCCTCCTCACCGGGCACGCCCCGGATGCCCTGCGCGCCCGCCTGGGCGACTTCGACCACTGGTTCCGGCTGGCCCTGGACCTGCCCGCCCGGCAGGTACGCGTCATCGACGTGGAGGCCGGCCAAGCGTTGCCCGCGCCGGACGAGCTGGCCGGCGCCGCCATCACCGGATCGGCGGCCATGGTGACCGAACGCCTGCCCTGGAGCGAAAACCTGGCCGACTGGATCCGCCGTGCCATGGACGCGCAACTGCCGTTGTTCGGCGTGTGCTACGGCCACCAGTTGATGGCGCAGGCGCTGGGCGGACGCGTCGGCGAGCTGCCCGGGGGCCGTGAAATGGGCACCCAGGACATCGAGGTGTTGCCGGAAGGCGTCGACGATCCCCTGTTGCGCGGCCTGCCAGCGCGGTTTGCCGCCCACACCACGCATGTGCAGAGCGTGCTCGAAATCCCGCCCGGCGCCCGCGTGCTGGCCCGCTCGGCGCGCGACCCGCATCAGATCCTGCGCTACTCCGCACACGCCGTGTCCTGCCAGCTCCATCCCGAATTCAGCGTGGCGGCCATGCGCGGCTACCTGCGCCTGCGCGCCGGTGCCCTGCGCGCCGAGTCCCGGGATGTCCCGGCCATGCTGCGCGCGACCCGCGCCACGCCACAGGCGCGTCGCCTGTTGCGTCGCTTTGCCCGCAACGCGGACCGGACACCGGCCGCCCATGCCGACGGGGTCCTGGCATGACCGGACCCGACCCCAAGGTTCCGGCCGGCCACGGCTGGCAATGGTTTGCGACGGCCGTCGCCACGGTGCGCCGCTGGCCGGGCGCGTTCCTGGCCATGGGCCTGGTCGTGGGCCTGATCAGCCTGGTACCGCTGCTGGGTGGCCTGATCCTCCTGATCACGGGCCCGGCGCTGCTGGCCGGCAGCGTGGTGGCCGCCGATGCCGCCCATCATGGCCGGCAGCCCGCCCTGCGGCAGTTGTTTGCGATGTTCGAACAGGCGCGGCAACGCAACGAGGCGCTGAAACTGTGCATCCCCCTGGTCATCGGCAAAGTGGTCGCCGCCACGGTGCTGGCTACCGCCATGGCCAGCGCGATGCAGCACGCGGGCCTGGACGTGACCGCGCTGGAAGGCCATCCGGAAAAGATCCTGGCCCTGCTCGCCGGGCCCGGCATGCGGGTCTGGCTGGCGCTGGCGCTGGCCATCGTGCTGTTTGCCTGGAGCTTCACCGCCCTGGCCATTCCCCGCGTGGCCCTGCGCAACGAACCGGCCTTCGCCGCCATGGGCGAGGGCTTTCGCCACGTATGGCGCAACCTCGGGGCCTGGATCCTCGCCGCGGTGGTGCTGTTCGCCGCCCTGGTGGTGCTGGCCCTGCTGCTGATGCTGACCCGCGTACCCGTCATCATGCAGCTGGGCGTCTACACCGCGCTGTACGCCGTGCTCGGGCCCCTGCTGCATGCGGCCTGGCAGGATCTGGGCGGAGCGGGGCAACCTCCCGCTACCGCGCGTGGCCCCAAACCACCTTCGCCGCCCCCGCCTCCGGGTTTCCTGGAGGCCTGAGCCTCCGATTCCCGCGGCGCTAGCGGCGCCGGCGGCGCTCCACCGCGCGGCGCGAGAACAGGGCAAACAGCACCCCGAACAGGAACCCGGCAATGTGGCACCACCACACCACCGCGCCGAAACCCGGCCCGGCGTAGGTGAACAACAACTGCAGCAATACCCACAGCCCGATCAGCAGCGACGCCGGCACGCGCACGAATTCCATGAACACGCCCAGCGGCAGGACCAGCCCCAGACGCGCGCGCGGAAACATCACCAGATAGACCCCCACCACCGCCGAAACCGCGCCGCTGCAACCGATGATGGGGGCATGCGCCGCGGCCAGCGTCAGCGCGCCGATCAGGTTGGCGAACACGCCGCCGAGCAGGAACAACGCCAGAAACCGCTCCGAGCCCAGGGCGCGTTCGGCCGGCAGGCCGAAAATGACCAGGAACAGCATGTTGGTCAAAAGGTGCACCCACGCCACATGAATGAAAAGAGCCGTCAGCAGGCGCATCCAGTCATGGTCGAGCAGGCGCTGCCAACCGGTTCCGGAGACGGAAAACAGCTCCGAAGGCACGGTACCCCAGCGCATCACCAGGTCCAGCTCGCGCGGGAGCGGCATCAGCGACAAGGCCACGAAGCAGGCCACGCACACCACCACGATCAGCAACGTGGCCCAGCGCGGACCGGGCTTGCGGCGGCTTTCGACCGTGACGAACATCAGCGATGCTCCTCACGGCACATGACGGGCCAGGTGCGGCCCGGTGGCCGACAACGAGGTCAGGGCAAACAGGGTCTCCGGCCCCACGATGCCGTCGTCGGGAATGCCGAAGACCCGCTGCAGGCGGCGCACCCGTTCCTGCAGGGCCTGGTCGAAGCGCGCCGGGTGCCGTTCCGGCGCCTGGACCCCGTCGCTCTGGCGCAGACGCTGGCCCAGCCAGGCCACGCCCGGCCCGCTATCGCCCAGGCGCATCACCGGCGGCAGGCTGGCCGGCAGGCGGAACGGCGCGTAGAACTTCCCGTGCCACAGTTGCGCCAGCGCCGGGCGCGAGATTTCGACGTCACGCGGTCCCACATCCAGGCGCACGCGCTTCTCTCCCACCCCCAGCAGCACGACCTGGCTGGCCCCCTTCGGCGTGTCCAGCACCAGGATCAACGGCCGATCGAAACGCCGCAGCTGGTCGAGCGTGCCAGTGCCGCCCACGCAATCGAAGCCGGCGAAGATGACGGCCTGGCACTGCGAGGCCTGTTCCACCCCGACCTGGTCCGAACCCACCTGCCAGCGCGCCAGGAGTTCGCTCCATGCCTGCAAACGAGCCTGCCGCGGCGGCGGCAACGACCGCACCACCTGCTGCGCCTGCTCGGTGGCCGATACGCCCCGGGCCGCCAGCGTGGCCACCGCCGGCCCCGGTCCCCGGGTGCGGAACGTGTTCCATACCAGGACGCCGATCAATGCGGCCAGCACCGCCACGGCCAGCACAAACCACCAGCGATACCGGCGCAGCCAGTAACCGACATGGCCGGGCAAGGCGTCACGCGCGGCCTGTTGCACGATGCGCTCGCCGACCACTGGCGCCTTCTGCTCCGCCGCCAGCGCCAGGGCGCGCTCGCCGATCAGGTTCAGCAGACGCGGCACCCCGCGACTGGCACGGTACATGTCGCGCAGGGCCAGGCGGCTGAACGGCGAGCGCTCGGCTCCCGCCACGCGCAGGCGGTGCCGCACATAGGCCTCGCTCTCCTCGGCATTGAGCTCGGACAACTCGTACCACCCGGCAATGCGTTGGGCCAGCGGCCGCAGCGGCGCCGCATGCAGCCGTTCGCGCAGCAGCGGGGTGGCCAGCATCAGGATGTGGATGAGCTTGTGCGCGGGCGTCTCCAGATTGGTCAACAGGCGCAACTGCTCCAGCGACTCGTCGGGCAGGTTCTGCGCCTCGTCCACCACCAGCAGCACGCGCTGGCCCTGGGCGTAGATGTCCATCAGGAACGCGCTCAAGGCATTGACCAGGTCGCGGCCGCTGTTCCTGTCGGCCCCGTCCAGGGGCACGCGCAGGCGGGTGCACACGCTTTGCAGCAACTCGACCGGCGTGACCCGCGAATGCAGGATGCGGGCCACGCGCACGTCCCGGTCGGCCAGGCGCTCGAGCAGGCATTGCGCCAGAAGCGTCTTGCCGCTGCCGTTGCCGCCGCTGAGCAGCAGGATGCCGCCGTCGCCCTCGACGATGGTGTGTTGCAGGCGCTCGAGCACTTCGCCCGCGGCACCCGACAGACAGGCAAAGCGCGGATCGGGAGCCGCGGCGAAGGGCGGCTCGCGCAAATCGAAGGGGGGTCCGGATGCGCTGCCCATGGCGGCTACCGGGACGGGCCGGATTCTTTGCGCGGGCGCTCCCAGCCCGGAACTTCCTTCTGGCGCGCGCGCGCCACGCTGAGAGTGCCGGCGGGCGCATCGCGGGTGATGACCGAACCGGCACCGATGGTGGCCTCCGCGCCAATGGTCACCGGTGCCACCAGCGCGGCATTGGAGCCGATGAAGGCGCCGTCGCCGATGCACGTGCGGAACTTGTTGACGCCATCGTAGTTGCAGGTGATGGTGCCGGCGCCGATGTTGACGTGCGCGCCGACCTCGCTGTCGCCCAGGTAGGTGAGATGGTTGGCCTTGCTGCCCTCGCCCAGGCGGGTCTTCTTGGCTTCCACGAAATTGCCGATGTGCACCCCGGAGGCCAGCTCGGCACCCGGCCGCAGGCGCGCAAAGGGGCCGATGGTGCAGTCGCCGGCCGCCGTCGCGCCCTGCAGGTCGCAATGAGCCAGCACCACGGTGCCGGCACCCAGTTCCACGTCGCACAGGCGGCAGAACGGTCCAATGCGCACGCCGTCGCCCAGTTTCACGTGGCCTTCCAGGATCACGTCGACATCGATCTCCACGTCACGCCCGGCCTCGACCGTGCCGCGCTGATCGAAACGCGCGGGGTCGGCCAGGCGCACGCCGGTCAGGGCCAGCGCGCGGGCGCGCCGTTGCCGCAAGGTCGCCTCCAGGGTAGCCAGTTGCCACGGATCGTTGGCGCCCAGGGCCTCGTCGGGATCGGCCAGGCGCACGCATGCCGCCGGTTCCCCGGCGGCGGCGGCCTGTGCGAACACGTCGGTCAGGTAGTACTCGCCCTGCGCGTTGTCGTTGTCCAGTGCGCCGACCCAGGCCCGCAGGTGGGCAGCAGCGGCCGCGATCATGCCGGTGTTGGTGAGCCGGATGGCACGCTGGCGCGCGTCGGCATCGCGTTCCTCGACGATGCCGCGCACGCGCCCGGCATCATCCAGTTCCACGCGGCCGTACCCGGTCGGGTCGTCCTGCGCGGCAGCCAGCACCGCCAGGGAGGCCGGCGCGGCGGCCAGTTCACGCAGCGTCGCGGCGCGCACCAGCGGCACGTCGCCGTACAGCACCAGCACCCGCGCCGAATCGGGGACACCGGCCAGGGCCAGCCGCACGGCATGCCCGGTACCGCGCTGCTCGGCCTGTTCCACCCACGTCACCCGGGCCCCGGCAAAAGCCTCGCGCACGGCCTGGCCACGGTGTCCGTACACCACGTGGACCGCCGCCGGTTGCAGCGCCTGCGCGACATCCAGCACATGGGCCAGCAGCGGACGGCCCGCCAGCGGCAGCAGGACCTTGGCGGTGGCCGACTTCATGCGCTTGCCTTCGCCGGCGGCAAGGATGACGACGTGCAGGGGGGTGGTCATGACAGCGGCCCGTGTGACATCAGAACGACACTTTGCCGCAAGCCACCGGATTTGCCTACCCGTCCGCCTCGTCGGGAGAGGCGGGCGGCGCATCGTCGCGCCCGATCGCGTTCAGCTTGCGGGCCAAGGTGTTGCGGCCCAGGCCCAGGGCTTTGGCCGCGCGTTGCCGGTGACCGTCGAAAAACGCCAGGGCCGCCGGCAGCAGGGCGCGCTCGAGGTCGTCCTGCGCCCGGGCGTACAAGCCGGTCTCGCCCTCGGCCAGGGCCCGCTCGGCCCAGGCCCGCAGCGGTCCGGTCCAGCCGGACTCGTCCGCCCCGGATGCCGGTACCTCCCCGGACAGGCCCAGATCGGCCGCGCTCACCTCGGCGCCCGGCGCCACCACGGTCACGCGCCGGCACAGGTTTTCCAGCTCACGTACATTGCCGGGAAAGTCGTATTGCTCCAGGGCCGCCATGGCCGCGCGGCTGAAGCGCTTGGGCGGCAAGGCCAGATCCCGCGCCGCCGTGGCCAGGAAGTGACGCGCCAGCAGGGCGATGTCCTCGCGCCGCCGGCGCAGCGGCGGCAGGACGATGCGCACCACGTCCAGCCGATGCCGCAGATCGGCGCGGAATCCACCCGCCGCCACCAGCGTATCGAGGTCGCGGTGCGTGGCCGCGATGATGCGCACATGGCAGCGGATCAGCTCGCGCCCGCCCACGCGGTAGAACTCGCCCTCGGCCAGGACTCGCAACAGGCGCGTCTGCAGCGCCAGCGGCATGTCGCCGATCTCGTCCAGGAACAAGGTGCCGCCCTCGGCCTGCTCGAAACGCCCGACATGCCGCTGACGGGCGCCGGTGAAGGCGCCGGCCTCGTGTCCGAACAGTTCGCTCTCCAGCAGCTCGGCCGGGATCGCCGCGGTGTTGAGGGCCACGAACGGTCCGTCACGATGACGGCTCTCGGCGTGCAGGGCGCGGGCGACCAGCTCCTTGCCGGTACCGGTTTCGCCGGTGACCAGCACGTCCAGGTCGCTGGTGGCGACGCGTCCGACCAGGCGGAACACCTCGCGCATCGCCGCGCTCTGGCCCAGCAAGGCGGTCCGCGCCAACGCGGGATCGGGTGCCGCAGGGGCGAGCTTTGCCGCATCCGCCAGCGCCCGCCGCACCGTCGCCACGACCTGGTCCAGGTCGAACGGCTTGGAAATGTAGTCGACGGCGCCGGCGCGCCAGGCCGCCGCCGTGGTGGCCACGTCGGTGTAGGCACTCATGACGATCACCGGCAGACCGTCCGTGTTTTCGCGCAACTTCCGCAACAGGGCCAGGCCATCCTCCCCGGGCATGCGCACGTCGGTGAGTACCAGATCCGGCCGCGGGCGGGCTTCGCCGAAGGCCTCCAGCACGGCCGCAACCGACTCGAAGGCGCGCACGCGGTAATCGGCGTCACGCAGGGCCGCCGCCAGCACGAAGCGTATGTTGGCGTCGTCGTCGGCGATCCAGATCTCGTGCGTCACGGTTGTCCTCCCTGCCGGTTGCCCTGCCCGGTACCAGCCTGATACGGCATTGGCAGTTCCAGCGGAAGATACAATGAAAACACCGTACCCTCGCGGTTGGCAGCATGGCGCAGGTCGCCGCCGTGGTCCCGCGCCGTTTCCAGCGCCAGTGCCAGGCCCAGGCCGGTACCGTCGGTACGACCGGAAACCAGGGGCTGGAACAACGTGTCCCGCAGCGGCTCCGGGACTCCCGGACCGTCGTCGATGACCTCGACGCGGATCGCCGTCCGCGCCATGCCGCCGGGCAGGCCCACGCGATGGGCGATGCGCGTGCGCAGGCACAATCGCGTGGCGCCGGCCTCGATCGCATTGCCGACCAGGTTGAGCAGCAGCTGCCGCAGACGGTCGCCATCGCCGCGCACGGGCGGGAGGCTGGGATCGTAATCCTCGCCGATGTCCACCCCGGGGGCCTGCGCGATCGCCAGCCGCCGCACTCCTTCCAGCAATTCGTGCAGATTGACTTCGCCCAGCACCGCACCGCGGCCATGATGCAGGAAGCGGTCGGTCAAGGCGGCCAGCCGGTCGGCCTCGTCCACGATCAGGTTGGCAAGGTGCCGGGCGTCGGCATCGTCGATTCGCCGCAGCAGCAATTGCGCCGCGCCGCGCAGGCCCGCCAGGGGATTCTTCACCTCGTGGGCCACCCCGCGCAAAGTGGCCGACAAGGGCGCGGGCATCCGCACCCGCGGCACCTGGGCATGCACTTCCAGCAGCCAGTTGCCGGCATCGAGGGCCTGCAACGCCAGGTCCACGGACAGTTCCCGCTGTTGCAGGGTGGCCAGTCTCACGTCGCGCCACTGCACCGGCACGCCGTCACGGCGCGTCCGTTCCGTGGCGCCGGCCAACAGGTCCGGGTCCTCCAGCAGGCGGGCAAACGATTGTCCCTGCAGGCCGCGCACGCCCACTTCCAGCAGGTCGGCCAAGGCCTCGTTCATCCACGTCACGCGCAAGTCGGCATCCACCAACGCCAGCCCGGTGGTCAGGAGCGCGGCCATGTCCACCGGTGGAGACGGCCTGTCGGGCATCGCACTCATCCTCCGTCATCCAGCAGGGTCAGCGCCGAACCCTTGTGCATGGCGATGTGATCCGTCTTGTCGCTCTTGATCCCGTACTGCGGATCGGCTTCGCTGCAACGGCGCATGTGCCCCTTGTAGGGCGTATCACGCGTGTGCACGCTGACGATGTGCCCGCTGACCCAGCCGGCCTCTGAATTCCAGCGCACGTGGTCGCCGACCTTGAATCGCTTGCTCATGTTCCCGTCTCCGTCTTGCCGGGTGGATAGAACACCTTGCCGTCGCGCGGGCAGGCACCGGGGGTCAGCCGGGCCGGCACGATCTTGCCCGGCCCCATGACATGAAACACCGTGTGGCCATGCACCAGCAAATAATCCGTGATGATGCGCCGGTGACAGCGCCACCACACCGCTTCGGCGCACATCAATACGCAACGCGCCTTGCCCGCACGCCGCTCCAGGCGCTGCAGGCCCGCGGCAAACGGGACACCCAGGGCGTAATCGGCATAGTGGCGAAAACTGGCGTTGTTCCAGTAGCCATTGCGCATGTCCTCGGCCGGCAGGCTGCGGCCCCGTCGCCCTCCCAGTACCTTGGCCCATACATAGGCCACGCCCGCCCGGTGCAACGATTGCCGCAACGCCGCCGCATCGTATTGCGGAAAAGCCCGCGAACCCGGCAGCCGGCGCACGTCCACCACACACTGGATATGCGACGCCTCCAGCAACGCCAGAAACTCCGCCAACGGCCGGGTCGAGTGGCCGATGGTGTACAGGGTGGATGTCGCGGTGCGGGCCATGCCAGTCAGTGTAATGACATCGCC
>CAZMMO010000070.1:0-5593 GCA_964567365.1 uncultured Rhodanobacteraceae bacterium
CTCCCCGACTCCACAAAACCGAATCCCGCCACAGTGGTTGTTGCTGCCATCCCGAGTCCCGAGTCCCGAGTCCCGAGTCCCGATCCAGGGGTCCCGGGTCCCGTGATCCCTGTCGCCGTCATCAACCGCCCCCCCTCCGCCGAACTGCGCGCCGACCAGACCGACCAGGACTCTCTCCCTCCCTACGACGAACTGGATGCCATCCTCGAGCAGTTCATCGAGGACGAGAAATCGCAGGCCGAGATCATCGCCGGCGGCCATGATGCCGAAACCGTGCACCGGGTGGCGCGACTGGTGCTGGCCAACGAATTCAAGCGCCGCCAGGCAGCGCCCGGGCCCAAGGTCACGCGGCGCGCCTTCGGCCGCGAGCGCCGTTACCCCATCAGTTCCGGATGGCATTGACGGGCGTGCGCCGGGGTGCCGTCCCGGCGCGGGGGAATTTTCCTGTCATGGCACTTGTCGGGGCGATTCATGCCGCAGTAAGGTTTTCCTGACGCAAGCCAGGATCAAGACCTGCGTCGCCAGCCCGTTCAGGAACTCGCCACGGTCTCCTGCGCACGGATGCTGGGGGCGATATCGCGGCGCTTCCCTCCACGGACCCACATCACTGCTGGAGGAAAATGGTCATGTCGATTCGCAAACCCCTGTCGATCGCCGTCCTCGTCGTCGCCGCAGGCTTTGCCTGGGGCAACGTGCATGCCGCCACGGTTTCCCCGACCGCGGCCGCCTACGCGGGCGCATACCCCGAGTCGTCGACGCAAAAGACGTATTACCTGCAACGTATCCCCGGTACCGACAAGGTGCGCAGGGTGTACGTTTTCGGCCGCCTGGACGGCAACCACGACGGTCAGCTCGAACGCTCCGAAATCCCCAAGGACATGCACCTGCTGCGGCGGGATTTCCTGCAGGCGGACTGGGACGGAAACCTGCGCCTGTCACCCGAGGAGTATCTCCTGTGGGCCCGCCACCAGGCCCCGAAATACACGGCCATCTGGCATGGCCTGGTGTTTGTCTGGAACTAGCCTTGCATGCGTGCGCCGGTACGTCGACGCCCGTTCAACGGCAACCCTCCGCAGGATTTCCCGCGGAGGGTTTTTCGATGGGGAATGCGCGGTCAGTGATGCCCGGAAAACGGGATCATGCGGCGCAGGGTCGAAGCCGAATGCGGCCAGTCCGGATCGCTCAGGTACGGGTGGTCGGGATAATTCAGCTTCAGCGTGGCCAGGGTCTGCTGGGCCATCTTGTCCAGGTCCAGCGAGCGGTAGCAACGCGTCAGGATGGCCAGCGCATCGCCCGTCTGCGGCGACTGCTGGTAATGCTGGATGACATACTTGGCGCGGTGTGCCGCGGCGACATAGGCACGCGTGCGCAGGTAGTATTCGGCGATGTTGATCTCGAACTGGGCCAGGCCGTTGCGCAGGTAGATCATGCGCTGGCGGGCGTCGGCGGCGTACTTGCTGTCGGGAAAGCGACGCGTGAGCTTGCTGAAGTCGTCGAACGACTCCAGCCGGTAGCCCTGGTCGTGGCGCGAGCGGCTGTCGCGGCCGAAGATGCGCTGGGCGAACTTGCCGGCGCGGTCGAAGTTGATCAGGCCGCGCAGATAGTAGGCGTAGGCGATGTGCTTTTGCGCGGGGTAGGTCTTGATGAAACGGTTGATGGTGGAATAGGCGTCGTCCGGCTTGCCGTCCTTGTATTGCGCGTAGGCCATCTCGATCTGGGCCTGCTGGTTGTACTTGCCGTAGGGAAAGCGGGCGATCAGGCGCTTGTAGGCTTTTTCCGCGGCCAGGTAGTCGCCGTTGGCCAGCGAGGCGTGGGCGTTGTCGTACAGCGCGCCCACCGCTAACTTGTTGAGGTCGGGCCGACCCTTGAACATCGAGCAGGACGCCAGCACGGCGACCAGGGCGGCGACACAGAGCAGTTTGAGAACGCGCATAGAGGATTGGGGATGCTTGTTGGGCAAAGGGGCATGATAGCGGAAACCGGCGCCAAGCCACGGGGTGGAAAATGAGCGCCGTGCGCCACCGGGCCGAGATCCCTCCGGAGCTGGCCGGACTACGCTTGGATCAGGCTTTGGCCGAAATGTTCCCCGAATACTCCCGTTCGCGCCTGGCGCAGTGGATCAAGGCCGGCGAGGTGGAACTGGATGGGGGCCCGGCGGCCCCGCGCCGGCGCGTGCTCGGGGGCGAGCAGGTGGTGATCCGGGCCGAACTGCAGGCCGAGGTCGGGATGCGGCCCGAGCCCATGGACCTGGACATCCGCCACCAGGACGAGGACCTGATCGTGCTGGTCAAGCCGGCCGGCCTGGTGGTGCATCCGGGTGCGGGCAATCCGGACGGCACCCTGCTCAATGGCCTGCTGCACCACGACCCGGAACTGGCCCTGCTGCCGCGCGCCGGCATCGTGCACCGGCTGGACAAGGACACCTCGGGGCTGATGGTGGTGGCCCGCTCGCTGGCCGCGCACACGGCCCTGGTGGCCATGCTGTCGCGGCACGAGGTGCTGCGCCAGTACGAAGCGGTGGTCCAGGGCGCGCTGATCGCCGGCGATACCGTGGACGAGCCCTTGGGCCGGCATCCGCGCGACCGCCTGCGCCAGGCCGTGCGCGACTCCCACAGCGGCCGGCGTGCCGTCACGCACTATCGCTTGCGCGAACGTTTCCGTGCCCACAGTCTGGTCCAGTGCAATCTGGAAACCGGCCGCACCCACCAGATCCGCGTGCACATGGCGCATGCCGGGCATGCCCTGGTGGGCGATCCCCTGTATGGTGGGCGGCCGAAACTGCCGCGCGGTGCCGACGAGGGCCTGGTGGCGCTGTTGCGCGGCTTTCCGCGCCAGGCTCTGCATGCCGAGCGCCTGGCCTTCCCCCATCCGGTCAGCGGCCGGGCCATGGCATTCGAGGCGCAGCGGCCGCAGGACATGCAGGCGCTGGTCGAGGCCTTGCGCGAGGACGCCGCCCGCCATGCCGACACGTGAACGGGGAGCGCAACGGGACCGCCCATGAACGATGCCTGGATTTTTCCCGACTGGCCCGCGCCCGGCGCGGTGCGCGCGGCGGTGACGACGCGGCACGGGCCGGGCGTGTCGGGCGCGCCGTTTGGCCGCTTCAACCTGGGTCTGCGCAGCGGCGAGGATGCCGCCCGCGTGCACGCCAACCGCCACGCCCTGCACCAGGCCCTGGATCTGCCAGCGGACCCGCGCTGGCTGCACCAGGTGCACGGCACCGGCGTGGCCGAACTGGGGCCGTTGCCGAGTGCGGACGAACCGGTGGCCGATGCCGCGGTCTCGCGCATCCCGGGCACGGTACTGGCCATCCTCACCGCCGATTGCCTGCCGGTGCTGCTGTGTGCCGGGGACGGCGACGAAATCGGCGCGGCGCATGCCGGCTGGCGCGGGCTGGCGGCCGGCGTGCTGGAGGCGACCGTGGCCGCCATGGCGACCCCGGCGTCGCGCCTGTTGGCCTGGCTGGGGCCGTGCATCGGCCCGGATTCCTATGAGGTGGGCGTGGACGTGTACGCCGCCTTCGGTGGCGCGCACGCTCCGTCCGGCGCTTTCGTGGCGACGCGCCCCGGCCACTGGCATGCCGACCTGGCCCTGCTGGCGCGACAACGCCTGCGGCAGGCCGGCGTCGCCCGCATCCACGGCGGCGGGTGGGACACCTTTGCCGATCCGCGCCTGTATTCGTACCGTCGCGAGGGGCCGCGCAGCGGTCGTCTGGCCAGCCTGGTGTGGTTGCAGCCCCGGCGCTGAGCCGGACGTGGCTGTGTGTCGGATGCCGGTTTGATGGGGTCGTTCCGATTTTGCGCCACGCCGTCGGAAACCCCGAAAACCCCCGGTTTTTTGTAGGAGCGCACCCGGGCGCGACCGGCGCAAGGCTCATTGAACGCTGATGCCGGTCGCGCCCGGGTGCGTTCCTACACAGAGGTCGGGTCAATCGCTGTTGGTCTCCTCAGGTGCCGAGCGCGGCGAGGAAGTCGTGCCGCCAGCGTGCCACGTCGTGCGTTTCGAGCACGTCCATCATGGCGCGCCAGCGCTGGCGACGTTCGGACAGCGGCATTTCCATGGCGCGTTCGAGGTCCTCGGCCATGCCGTCCACATCGTGCGGGTTGACCAGGATGGCGGCGTCCAGCTCCTCGGCGGCGCCGGCGAAGCGCGAGAGCACCAGCACGCCGGGATCTTTGGGGTCCTGGCTGGCCACGTATTCCTTGGCCACCAGGTTCATGCCGTCGCGCAGCGGCGTGATCAGGCCGATGCGGGCCAGGCGGTAATAGCCGGCCAGTTCCGTATGCGGCACGGTCTGGTTGACGTAACGGATGGGCACCCAGTCGGGTTCGGCATGGGCGCCGTTGATGTGCCCGGCCCGACGCTCCAGCTCGCGGCGTATCTGCCGGTATTCGGGCACGTCGCTGCGCGAAGGCGGGGCGATCTGCAACAGGGTGACGCGGTTGTGCCAGGCCGGGGTGCGTTGCAGCAAACCGGCGAAGGCGTCGAAGCGTTCCAGCAGGCCCTTGGAGTAGTCCAGCCGGTCCACGCCGATCATCAACGCGCGTTGGTTGAGGCTGTGCATCAGACGCAGTGTGGTTTCGCTGCCGGCGGCGGCGCGGGCCAGTTCCTGTGCGCCGGCGGTGTCGATGCCGATGGGGAAGTGGCCGGCACGGAAGCGGCGGCCGTTCGGCAGGGCGACGACGTCATCGTCCTCCAGCATCGCGCCAGTCTCGCGCTCGAAGTATTCGCGCAGCGAGAGCAGGTCCCGCCGGGTCTGCAGGCCGACCAGGTCGTAGGCGGAGAAGGCGCCGAACAGCTCGCGGTGATGCGGCAGCGTGGCCAGCAGCTCGGCGGCCGCAATCGGCGTGTGCAGGAAAAATCCGATGCGGTTGTCCAGACCGCGCTCGCGCAGCTGGCTGGCCAGCGGGATCAGGTGGTAATCGTGCACCCATAGCGTGTCGCCCGGCTCGATCAGCTTGACCAGGTGGTCGGCGAACAGCGCGTTGACGCGGACATAGCCTTCGTAGTTGCTGCGCTGGTAGTCGACCAGGTCGGGGCGGTAGTGGAAAAGCGGCCACAACGAACGGTTGGCGAAGCCCTTGTAGTAGTCGTTGTAGTCGCGGCGGCTGAGGTCGATGGTGGCGTAGGTGATGTGTCCGTGGTGCTCGCGGTGCACCTCGGTGGCACTGCGGCTGGTCTGTCGGCCGCTCCAGCCGAACCAGACGCCGCCGTGTTCGCGCAGTGCCGATTGCAGTCCGGCGGCCAGTCCGCCGGCGCGCTTTTCATGCGGAATGGCAACGCGGTTGGAGACCATGATCAGTCGTGACATCGAATCCCTCCTTGGGGTGGCGGGCAGGATTACCTGTAGTGGGGGGGCTTCTATCTTGGCGCGGGACTTGCTGAACCGGCGGTTACGGGAGCGCGGGTGACGCGGCAGGGTAGCCGGCATTCGTCTCCCCCCGTAGGAGCGCACCCGGGCGCGACAGCATCAGCGTTCGATGAACCTTGAGCCCGCCGCGCCCGGGTGCGCTGGGGCATCTTGCCGGTGTTGCGGGAGTGGTTTCTGCGTGTGGGTGAGTTTTGAGGCTGTCGCGCCCGGGTGCGCTCCTAC
>CAZMMO010000070.1:5693-9109 GCA_964567365.1 uncultured Rhodanobacteraceae bacterium
GTGGGTGAGTTTTGAGGCTGTCGCGCCCGGGTGCGCTCCTACAGGGCATCTTCCCAGCGTTGCGACAGGCGCATGGCGGCCTGGATCAGGCCGACCAGGGAGTAGGTCTGCGGGAAGTTGCCCCACAACCCGCCGCTGTCCGGGGCGATGTCCTCGCTCATCAGGCCCAGGGCGTTGCGCTGCGTCAGCATGTGTTCGAACAGTTCGCGCGCCTCGTCCTTGCGGCCGCAGACGGCCAGCGCCTCGATATACCAGAAGGTGCAGATGCCGAAGGCGGTTTCGGGCAGGCCGAAGTCGTCGCCGGTGCCGTAGCGGAAAATGTAGGGACCGTGCCGCAACTGTTTGCCGATCGCGTCCACCGTGGCCACGAAGCGCGCATCGCGGCCGTCGACGAAGCCGGTGTCGGCAAGCAGCAGCAGGCTGGCGTCCAGGTGTTCGCCATCGAAGGTATCCACGTAGTGGCCCAGCTTGTCGTTCCAGGCGCGTGCGTCGATCGAGGCGTGCAGGCGGTCGGCCTGGCTGCGCCAGTACGCGTGGCGGTCGGCCAGGCCCAGGTGGTCGGCGATGCGCGCCAGGCGATCGCAGGCGGCCCAGCACATGGCGGCCGAATAGGTGTGCACGGCCCGGCGGCCGCGGAGTTCCCACAGGCCGGCGTCGGGTTGGTCGGCCAGGCGCGCGGCGTGTGCACCGAGCGGCTCCAGACGGCGGAAGGTGTCGATATCGCCCGGGGTCTGCAGGCGGCGGTCGAAGAACAATTGCGCCGAGGCCAGCATCACCGACCCGTAGACATCGTTCTGGCGTTGTCGCCAGGCGTCGTTGCCCACGCGCACCGGACCCATGCCGCGGTAACCGGCGAGGCCGTCGACTTCGCGTTCGGGCAATGCGCGTTCGTAGGACACGCCGAACACCGGGCCGATCTCCTCGTGTTCGTCCAGGGCCAGGTTGAACGCGAAACGGATGTATTCCTCCATGGAACGCGTGGCGCCCAGGCGGTTGAGCGTGCGCACCACGAAGGCGGCGTCGCGCAGCCAGCAATAGCGGTAGTCCCAGTTGCGGCCCGAGGCGGGCGCCTCCGGGATGGAGGTGGTAAGCGCGGCGATGATGGCGCCGGTGGCTTCGGACTGGCACAGCTTGAGCGTGATGGCGGCGCGGATCACCGCCTCCTGCCACTCGAAGGGGATCGACAGGTAGCGGACCCATTCGTGCCAATAGTCGACAGTGCGTTCCCGTGCCTCGCGCACGAACAGGGACACGTCGCGGGCCACGGTCTCGTCCGGACCCAGCACCAGGTACAACGGTTGTTCGAGCACGAAAGGCAGGCCACGCTCGACGAACGGCACGGCCAGGTTGGAGGTCAGGCGCAGCGTGATGCCGTCGAGCAGGTACCGCACGTGGTTGCTGCCGCGCGTGCGTGCCGGCACGTCGCTGCCGTAGTTGCACAGCGGGCGCAGCAGCATGCGCAGGCGCGGATGGCCGGACAGGGAGCGCACCTGGCGCATCAGGGTGGCGGGATGGTAAAGGCGGCCGTGCTCACGGTAACGCGGGGCGAAATCGGTGATCTCCACGCAGCCGCCGTGACGGTCGTGCAGGCGTGTGACCAGGATGGCGGTGTTGCCTTCGTAATGCTGTTCGGCGTGGTCGAACCCTTCCAGTTCGAACGACCAGTCGCCGCCTCCGTTGCGCGGCTCGAGCAGGGAACAGAAACCCGGGTCGCCGTCGAAATGCGGAAAACAGCACCAGTTGATGCATGCCTGCCGGTCCACGAGGGCGGCCAGGGTGCAGTTGCCGATGACGCCGAGTTCCAGGTTGCTGCCAGTGGGTGGAGTCATGAGAATTTCGATGTGCCGGACGAGTTGCGCGTCAAAAACGGTGGTCGTGTCTACAAAGATGCGTGGGTGGTCGTGGCCTCGAGCACTTGCCGCAACCAGTCCTCGACCGTTTGCGGGTCGTGCAGGGTGAACCGTGCGTGCGTGGGCTCGCGGTCGCCCACGCGGATGCTGATGCCATGGTGCGTGTTGATGGCGGCGAAAGCGTGCTCGTCGGTCAGGTCGTCGCCCAGGTAGACCGGCAGGCGCCCGGCGAAGGGCGCCTCGCGCAAAAAGGCTTCCACCGCGCGTCCCTTGTCCATGCCGGCGGGCTTGATCTCGATGATGTGGTCGCCGGGCTGGGTTTCGTAACCGGGCAGCCGGTCGGCGATGCGGCGGGCGCCGGCCACGATGTCCCGCTTGTGCGCCGGTGCCTCGCGGTAGTGCAGGGCCACGCAGATGTTCTTGTCTTCCACGCGCATTTCCGGCAGGCGTGCGGCCAGTGCGGCGACCTCGCGGTGCAGGGCGTCGACCCGGTCCGGCCCGGGTTGGCGATTGTCCGTGCTGGCGTCTGCACGCCGCCGTTGCAGGCCGTGCAGGCCGGCCGTGGACACCAGCGGCGGGCCGAACAGGCGGTCCAGGTCGGACACGGCGCGCCCGCTGACCAGGGCCAGCGCACCGTCCAGCGCGGCGTGCAGCGCCGCCAGCGTGGCCTTGAGGGAGGCCGATGCCTGCACCTCGTCCGGGTCGTTGCGAAAACCGACCAGGGTGCCGTCGACGTCCAGGAACAGGGCCCACGGTTGCCCCGCGGAGGGCAGGGGCGGTGCTTCGAGCCGGGGATGCATGGCGGTGCGTGCATGGGACATGGGCGCTTTCATTTTGACGCACCTGGCCGGGCAGGTCCAAGGGAGTTGGGCGGCCTCCGCTGCGGTCGCATTGCCGGGATGCCGTCGTATCCTTGCAATGCGGGGGAGATGGCCGCACTTCCTTGCCATCACGACAATTCCTGTCTCGCATTTTCCGGAGGGACAAGCCACATGCGGATGGACAAACTCACCTCGCGCTTCCAGCAGGCCCTGGCCGACGCCCAGTCGCTGGCCGTCGGGCGCGACCACAACATGCTCGAGCCGGTGCACGTGATGCTGGCGCTGCTCGACCAGCAGGGCGGCACGACCCGGCCGTTGCTGGCCCAGGCCGGCGTCAACGTGTCCTCCTTGCAGCAGCAATTGGGCACGGTGCTCGATGGCTTGCCGAAGGTCAGCGGGCAGGAGGGCAACCTCAGCGTCGGCAACGAATTGAACCGCCTGCTCAACCTGACCGACAAGCTGGCGCAGCAGCGCGGCGACGGGTTCATCGCCAGCGAGCTGTTCGTGCTGGCCGCGTTGCAGGACAAGGGCGAGGTGGGACGGGCGCTCAAGGCCGCCGGTGCCGACAAGTCGCGCATCGAGGCGGTCATCGAGCGCATGCGCGGTGGCGAAAAGGTCGACAGCGAGAATGCCGAGGACCAGCGCCAGGCGCTGGAGAAGTACACCATCGACCTCACCGCGCGGGCCGAGTCCGGCAAGCTCGACCCGGTGATCGGCCGCGACGAGGAAATCCGCCGCACCATCC
>CAZMMO010000071.1:0-9036 GCA_964567365.1 uncultured Rhodanobacteraceae bacterium
GGGTATAGCCGGCGATGGCGTGCGGATTGACCTCCGACACCACCAGCGGCACGTCAGGCTCGCGACGGAACTCGGAGGTGTTGTCGATGACCACGGCGCCGGCCGCCGCCGCGCGCGGCGCATGTTCGCGGCTGACCGCACCGCCGGCGGAGAAAAAGGCGACGTCGATGTCCTTGAAATCGAACTCGTCCAGGTTCTGCACCGTCACTTTCCTGTTGCCGAACGCCACTTCGCTGCCGGCCGAGCGCTCGCTCGCCAGCGGCACCAGCGTGGCGACCGGAAAATCGCGCTCGGCCAGGATGGAAAGCAGGGTCTCGCCGACGGCACCGGTGGCACCGACCATGGCGACGTTGTATTGGCTCTTCTTGCTCATTGCGGATTCTCTCGAAAAACAAAAGGTAATGAATTTTTCTGTATGTAGGAGCGCACCTGGGCGCGACGGCCTCAAGGCTCATTGAGCGCTGACGCTGTCGCGCCCGGGTGCGCTCCTACAAGGAAGGTTTGAGGATCTCGGGGTTCAGCAGGTTGGGCGGTTTTCCGGCATGCTCGCCATGGCCGAAGAACGCCAGCACGTTCTCCGCGGCGGTGGCGGCCATGGCGTAACGGGTGCCGGTGGTGGAGCTGGCCATGTGCGGGGTCAGGATCGCGTTGTCCCGTTCCCGCAATGCGGGATGCACGTGCGGCTCGTCTTCGAACACGTCCAGGCCGGCGCCGGCGATGCGCCCGGCCTCGAGCGCCTCGGCCAGGGCCGCCTCGTCGACCACGCCGCCCCGGGCCACGTTGACCAGCACGGCCGTGGGCTTCATGGCCGCCAGTTCCCCGGCACCGATGATGTGATGCGTTTCCGGCGTGCGCGGCACTACCAGCACCAGCGCGTCCGACTCGCGCAACAAGGTGACCTTGTCGACATAACGCGCGCCGCACTCGCGCTCGAGCCCGGCGTCCAGGCGCGAACGATTGTGGTAGATCACCGGCATGCGGAAGCCCACCGCGCGCCGCGCCACGGCCTGGCCGATACGTCCCATGCCGAGGATGCCCAGGGTGCGTCCGAACAGGTCGATGCCCAGCCATTCCAGATAGCCGGCCGGCTTGCGCCATTGCCCGGCCCGCACCCAGCGTTCGGCCTCGCTCATGCGCCGCGCCACCCCCAGCATCATTGCCCAGGCAAAGTCGGCCACGCTCTCGTTGAGCACGTTGGCGGTGTTGCTGGCGCCGATGCCGGCCGCCGTCAGGGCCGGGACGTCGAGATTGTCGTAGCCCACGGCCAGGTTGGCGACGATGCGCAAGCGGTCCGCGGCGGCCACCTCGGCGGCGCCGATGCGTTCCTTGAGGCCGACGATGGCGGCGTCGCTCTCGGCCAGGCGGGCCTTCAGCTCATCCGGCGGCAGCGAGCGCTCCACTTCCTCGGCATGCACGTCGAAATGCTCGCGCAGCGGATCGACGACGTCGTCGAACGTGGGCCGCGACACCCACAGGCGCGGCTTGCCGCTCATGGGGACACCCGGTAGGGCGGCCATTGCCCGCCAGGCATGATTTGCGCCCGTACGAATTCTTTGCGGCAGGCAGTGCCCGCCCTACGGGGAGAGACAAGGCCGGGAATCATTCGGCGCTCTCCCGGGTGATGCACGGGTCGACGGCGCCGACGTCGGCGCATTGCGCGCGGTGGCGCAGGGCCAGGTCCATCAGCACCAGCGCCAGCATGGCCTCGGCGATGGGCACGGCGCGAATGCCGACGCAGGGGTCGTGGCGGCCCTTGGTGACCACGTCCACCGGCTCGCCGGCCTTGTTCACGCTGTGGCCCGGCACGGCGATGCTGGAAGTGGGCTTGAGGGCCAGGGAGGCCGTCACGGCCTGGCCGCTGGAAATGCCGCCCAGTACGCCGCCGGCATGGTTGGAAGCGAATCCCTGCGGCGTCAGCTCGTCGCGGTGTTCGGTGCCGCGCTGGGCCACGGCGGCGAAGCCGTCGCCGATTTCCACGCCCTTGACGGCGTTGATCGACATCAGCGCCGCCGTCAGCTCGCCGTCGAGCTTGCCGTAGATCGGCTGGCCCCAGCCCGGCGGCACGCCTTCGGCGACCACGTTGACGCGCGCGCCGATCGAATCGCGCTGGCGGCGCAGGTCGTCCAGGTAGGCCTCCAGTTCAGGTACCTGGGCCGCATGCGGCCAGAAAAACGCGTTTCCCTCGACGTCCTCCCAGTCGAACCCCACCGGAACGAGCCGCCCCAGCTGGGCCAGGTAGCCGCGCACCCGCACGCCATGGCGCTCGGACAGCCACTTCTTGGCGATCACGCCCGCCGCCACGCGCATCGTGGTCTCGCGCGCCGAGGAGCGCCCGCCGCCGCGCGGATCGCGAATGCCGTATTTCTGCCAGTAGGTGTAATCGGCGTGCCCGGGGCGGAAGGTGTCGGCGATGGCCTTGTAATCGCGCGAACGCGCATCGGTGTTGCGGATCAGCAGCGCGATCGGCGTCCCCGTGGTGAGCCCTTCGTACACGCCGGAGAGGATCTCGATGTCATCGGCCTCGTGGCGCTGCGAGGTATGCCGCGTACGGCCCGTGGCCCGACGCTGCAGGTCGTGCCGGAACTCCTCCGGGGCAAGCGCCAGCCCCGGCGGACACCCGTCCACCACGCAGCCGATCGCCGGCCCGTGGCTTTCGCCGAAGGTGGTGACGGTGAGGAGTTTGCCGAAGGTGTTGCTCATGGGGTGTCAGGGTTGGGCTTGGTGGGGTGGAGGCTGGGTCTTCGGGTGGGGGGTGTGGGTCGGGACTCGGGACTCGGGACTCGAGACCCGTACTTCGATATTGCTCTTGGCGAAAATGATGATAACCGGCTTCGGCTGGGCTGCGTGTGTGGGCGGTGGGGTGGGCGGGCACTGCCCGCCGCAAAACCCGCTCACTGGTCTTCAACCGGCAAGTATCGGTCGTGCGTGGCGTCGCGCCAAATACCGCTCACGCATGACGTGATGCCCGCGCCGCGGCGATGGCGTCGGCGTGCTCGAGCAGGTCGCGGCGTTCGAGCACGAACACGCCCATCGGGCCGACGCCGAATTCGATCCACGCAAAGGGCACCTGCGGCAGCAGGCGGCACAGGGCGTGCTCGCTGTTGCCCACTTCCACCACCAACACGCCCGCTTCGGTCAGATGATCGGGGGCCTGGGCCAGCATGCGCAGGCACAAGTCCAGGCCATCCGCGCCGGAGGTCAGGCCCAGCTTCGGCTCGTGGGCGTATTCGCCCGGCAGGGCCGCGTATTCGGCCTCGGTCACGTAGGGCGGGTTGGACACGATGAGGTCGTAACGCCGGCCGTCCAGGCCATCGAACAGGTCGGAACGGACGATGTCGACCCGGGTCTCCAGGCCATGCAGGGCCCGGTTCTCGCGCGCCAGTTCCAGGGCTTCGGCGCTGATGTCGGCCAGGTCCACGTGCCAGTCGGGCGCGTATTCGGCCATGGCCAGACCGATGCAGCCCGAGCCGGTGCACAGGTCCAGCGCCCGCTCGACCTCGCGCCCCTCCAGCCAGGGCGAAAACCCCGATTCGATCAGCTCCGCGATGGGCGAACGCGGCACCAGGGCACGCCGGTCGCTGCGGAATTTCATGCCGGCAAACCAGGCCTCGCCGACCAGGTAGGCCACCGGCACGCGCTCGCTCACGCGCCGTTCGATCAACTCCCGCACCCGGGCCCGCTCCGTACCGGTCAATTTTCCGGCGGCGTAGGCCGGCGGCAGGTCCGGTGGCAGGTGCAAGGCGCCCAGCACCAGGTGCGCGGCTTCGTCGACGGGGCTGTCGTGGCCGTGGCCCAGGGTCAGCTCCGCGGCGGAAAACCGGCTTGCGCCGTAGCGGATGAAATCGATGATGCTGGCAAGTTCGTCGGTCACGGCGGTTGATCGTCACGGGGCAGGCCAGTATAAATCGCCGAACCACTCATTCACGCGCGAGCACGTGCGGGATTCGTCACCGGGGTCGCCCGGGCATCCCGCCACCGACCGATGCCACTGAAAGTCCTGCTGCAGTACCTGCTCCCGCATCATCTGCTCTCGCACGTGGTCCGCCATGCCACGCGCTGGACCTGGCGCCCGTGGAAAAACTTCCTGATCGGCCGGGTGGTGCGCCGTTACCGGGTGGACATGACCGCGGCCCGGCAGCCCGATCCTCTGGCCTACCCGCACTTCAACGCCTTTTTCACGCGCGCGCTGCGCGCGGACGCGCGGCCGCCCGACCCCGATCCGTGCGCCATCGCCTGCCCCGCCGACGGCCGCATCAGCCAGGCCGGAAGCATCCGCGACGGCCGTATCGTGCAGGCCAAGGGCCAGGACTTCAGCGTGGCCGAACTGCTGGCCGACGCGGACGCGGCGGCCGTCTATCGCGACGGCTGCTTCGCCACCATCTACCTTTCGCCGCGCGACTACCATCGCGTGCACATGCCGCTGGCGGGCACGCTGCAGCAGACCGTGCACGTGCCGGGACGCATCTTCAGCGTGGCGCCGTTCGCCGTGCACACCGTGCCGCGCCTGTTCGCCCGCAACGAACGGCTGGCCTGCCATTTCCATGGCGAGCAAGGGCCCTTCGCCGTGATCATGGTCGGCGCGATGCTGGTATCAGGCATCGACACGGTCTGGGACG
Source organism: uncultured Rhodanobacteraceae bacterium (assembly GCA_964567365.1). GTDB lineage: Bacteria > Pseudomonadota > Gammaproteobacteria > Xanthomonadales > Rhodanobacteraceae > Oleiagrimonas. The sequence continues at coordinate 4,617 of CAZMMO010000071.1, forward strand.
GCACGGTCATCCCGCCCTATGCCCGCGCCATCGAACGGCGCGAACAGGCCAGTCGTGGCATCCATCTGTCCCGGGGTGCGCCGATGGGACGCTTCAACATGGGTTCGACCGTGATCGTGCTGCTGCCGGCGCCGGCCTGCCTGGAGCCCCTGCGTCCCGAGCAGGCCGTGCGGGTGGGACAGCGCCTGGGCATCCTCGAACCCGGCAAGCCCTGACGGCCCGGCGGTCCCGCGTTGTCTCCCGGCCGCCCATCCGGCCACGGGACCCGCCCGCGCCCATGCCACCAACCGATGCAAAACGCCAATTTGTGACACAGGAAGGCATTTCCGTCGCGCGGGACCAGTAGCCTTTTGGCATTCCATTCTCGGCAAGGCAAACCACCACACCCGGAGGTTGCGTGCGCTTCGTCACTCACATTCTCGCCATGAGCCGCGCCGTGCGCCTCGGACGCGAACTTCGTGAAATCGAACGGATCATCGAAACCACGTCCGCCATGTCCCGCCAGAAGCTGGCCCTGCTGACCCTGCGCGAGCTGGCCCAGGCCGGGCGCTGCGAGTTTCCCCACCTGTACGGCACCCCGCCCGAACAGCGCTATGCCGCCTGGGGCAGCGGCGCGGACATCGGCATGACGCGCGCCCGCTCGGACAACCTCCAGGTACGCCTGCGCGGCGTCGCCCTGTGGGTGGCCGTGGTCTTCCACGAGACCCGGGACTCCGGGCATGCCCAGATTGCCGCCGTGCATCGGCGGGTCCTGCGGATCGTGCGTCTTCTCAAGGAAAGCGTGCCGCACGACGCCGAGATCACGCAGCGGGCCGGCTCGAACGAAGCGGCCGCCTGAACTTCGCCATTCGCTCGGACCACGCCGGGGCGCGGCCCTACCCTACGCCCGTCGCGCCCGGGTGCGCTCCTACACGAGGGTTCCTGGCCGCTCTTCAGTAACAACGCGGCAGCGTCAGGCGTTGCCCGACGCGAATGGCATAGCGCGGCCTGCGCAGGTGGTTGATGCGCGCCACCTGGCGCACGCTGGAACAGCCCAGGCGCCGCACGATGCCCGACAATGTGTCGCCCCGGCGCACCACGTAATGCCGCGGCAGGCCCGAGGGCGGCGGCGCCGGCACGGTGCCCGAGTGCAGGTCCGCCGCCAGGATCGGCCACGGGCCATCCGTGCAGTCGCTCGCGTAGGCGGCCTCCAGCTTGCGCGGCACGTTGATGCGCGTACCCGGCGGCAGCTCCTTTTGCGGATCGATGCGCGGATTGAGATTGCGCAGAGTGCGGAACCAGCCCACACGCATGCCCGCGTCCTGCCCCAGGCAGATGGTCAGTTCCGACAGGGAAGCCTGGCGCACCAGCCGGACATGTCCCGGAGCGGCTTCGATCTTCGGAAACTTCAGGTGATAGCTGTCCGGATGCAGGAACAACCACGCCGCGGCCAGCACCAGCGGCACGTAGCGGCGGGTCTGTTCGGGCAGGCCGAAGTAGACGTCCGGCGCATAGAAGCTCTTGCCCGAGTCGCCGTCCACCTGGCGACGCACGCGCCCGGACCCGGTGTTGTAGGCGGCCAGCACCAGTTCCAGGTTGTCGTTGAACACCTTCAGTTGTTCGTCGAGGAAGTCGGCGGCGGCCTTGGCCGACAGCGCCGGATCGAAGCGCTGGTCGAAGCCGTCCACGTAATGCAACCCGAAACGCGCCCCGGTGGCATACATGAACTGCAGCGGCCCCTTGGCGCCGGCACGCGACACCGCGTGCACCTTGCCGTTGGATTCCTTGGTCAGGATGCCGAACAGGATGGCCTCCGGCAGCCCGGCGCGATGGAACGGCGGCCACATCAAGTGACGCAGATATTCGTAGTTGACGTACGAGCGCATCAGTTGCGGACGGCGCCAGGTCAACCACTCCTCCAGCGCCGCCTTGACCGGCCCGTTCATGGCGATCATGTCCGCCAGCTTGTGCCCGTGCAGCAGCGTGACGGTGCGTTGCGCCTGCGGCACCACGCGGGTGACGGACACCTCGCCGTCGTCGCCCGCGGTACCCGTACCCTCATCGGCATCACTGTCGCCCGGTTGCAGCAGGTGGTTGTAGGCCGAGAGGAAACGCTGGGTATCGCAGCCCGGCGTCTTGCCGCAACGTGCTGCCGCCTGCCGCAACTGGTGCAGGGCCTGCGCCATGGCCTGGTCCGCATTGCCGGTGCCGGTACCCGTACCGGCCTGGTTTGACGCGCTGCGATAGGCCTGGCTGGCCTGGTCCATCTGCGCATACAACGCATCGGCATCGCCCGACGGCACGGCGCGCACGCCGGCGCAACCCGCCAACACCGTGCATCCGACCGCCAGGACCAGTACGCGCCAACCACCAGACCATCCGCGCACGGAGCCTTCCCCCTCACGTCATGACAACAGCCAGCCACCGTAACGGGGCCGGGCACATGACTCAACCCCATGACCTACAATTTGTGAGTGACGTCCGACATCCAGGAACCATGAGCCGCTGGCGAGCACCCCAACCCAAGTCCACCGCGATCATCACCCGCGCCGGTTTCGAAGCCCTGAAGGCCGAACTGGAAGACCTCTGGCACCGGCGCCGCCCCGAGGTGGTCAAGGCACTGGCGGCCGCCGCCGCCGAGGGCGACCGTTCGGAAAACGCCGAATACACCTATCGCAAGAAGCAACTGGGCGAGATCGACCGCCGCGTGCGCTACCTGAGCAAGCGCATTCCGTCACTGAAGGTGGTCGACGCCGCGCCGCCGCGGCGCGACACCGTGTTTTTCGGCGCCACGGTGACGCTGGAAAACATCGACACCGGCGAGACCCGCCACTACCGCATCGTCGGACCCGACGAGACCGATGCGCAACGCGGCTGCATCAGCGTCGACTCGCCGCTGGCACACGCTCTGCTGAAGAAACACCTGGACGACGAGATCGAGGCCCGCCTGCCCGGCGGGCTGGTCCGCTTCGCCGTGTTGCGCATCGACTACGCGTGAGAGGAGAGGGCCGGCCGACCCCGTCATCCGTCCCCCGTCACGGGGATGCCGACGAAGCCGATGCGGCCGGGTGCACCAGGGCGTCCATCTGCGCCTTGTGCGCCTTGTAGAAGCGTACATTGGCCGGATTGAGCCGGCTTTCCATGGCCTTTTCCTGCTTCGAGCCCTGAGCGCTCTGCATCAGCACCACCGTCCGCACCAGGGTCAGGTTGGCCACCAGGAACTGGCGCGGCGTGAACCCATGGCTGGCCAGCAACGGCTTGACCTTGGGATTGGCGGCCACCAGCTGCTTGGCCATGTCGTCGAGCGAATGCACCTTGCTCATGTCCAGCTGCGTCTTCTTGATGTGCATGGCCCGGCCCTGCTCGACCACCGCCTGCAGACGGTTGAACACGTCCTCGTTGAGGGTGAAATTCTGGATGTCGGCCTGATCGGCGGCCGAGAATCCCGGCGCCTGCGCCATGGCTGCGGCCGGCAGCCACAAGGCCAATGCGCACAACAACGGCGCCAGCCAGCGAAGGCGTCGTTGCAACGGAGAAGCGGCAGGTTTCATGGCAAGGCTCCGGTTCAATTGCCTGCACTGTACCCGAAATGCCCGGCCAATTGACTGACGCGCGGCTGAAGGCAACCCGGCATCCGGGCTGCCGGAAATCCCGTGGTCCCCACGATTCAGGCCAGGCACGCGTCCAGGTCGTGCGTACCGGCCGCCTCCACCTGCACCCGCACGAACTGTCCGGGGCGCAGATCCGCGCCGTCGCGGATGCGCACCACGCCGTCGATCTCCGGCGCATCGGCGCTCGAACGCGCCACCGCCCCGCCCTCGCCGACCTCGTCCACCAGCACGTCGAGGACTTGCCCGAGCTTGCGCCGAAGGCGCTGTGCGGACACTTCCGCCTGCACCGCCATGAACTGCTCCAGGCGATCCTCGCGCACTTCCTCGGGCACCGGATCGGGCAGCTCGTTGGCGCGTGCGCCGTCGACCGGGGAATAGGCGAAGGCGCCGACGCGGTCGAGTTCCGCCGCGCGCAGGAACTCCAGCAATTCCTCGAACTCGGCCTGCGTCTCGCCCGGAAAACCGACGATGAACGTGCTGCGCAGGGTGAGGTCCGGAACCTCGCGGCGCCAGGCGCGGATGCGCTCCAGCGTACGGTCGATGTTGCCCGGACGCTTCATGAGCCGGAGGATACGCGGGCTGGCGTGCTGGAAAGGAATGTCCAGGTACGGCAGGAGGCGGCCATCGGCCATCAGCGGCATCAGTTCGTCGACGTGCGGATACGGGTACACGTAGTGCAGGCGCACCCACACGCCCAGCTCGGCCAGGCCCTCGCACAATTCGGTCATGCGCGTGCGGTAGGCCCTGCCGCGCCATTCGCGTTCGGCATATTTCCGGTCCACGCCGTAGGCGCTGGTGTCCTGCGAGATCACCAGCAGTTCCTTCACTCC
>CAZMMO010000072.1:0-5141 GCA_964567365.1 uncultured Rhodanobacteraceae bacterium
CGCCGTCGCCTTCCTCGACGCTGGCGTAGTCCATTTCCTCGAGCATGGTCAGGGTCGGATAGACCGCACCCGGGCTGGGCGCGTAGTTGCCGTCGAACATTTCCTCGATGGTGCGAATCAGCTCGTAGCCGTGGCGCGGATGCTCGGCGATCAGTGCCAGCAGCACCAGCTTCAACTCGCCGTGCGCGAACACGCGACCGGGGAAGCGTCCGCCGCGGTGTCCGCCGCGAAAGCCGAAGCCATCGCCGTTATCGTCGTCGGAATGCCTGCCGTGATGCCCTCCGCGCCTGCCGGCATGGCGCAGAAAAGCCTCGGCGTCGTCGTGGAAGGGATGAGGGCGCCGGCGGCCGAAAGGGGAATGATGTGTGTGCATGCGTATTTCTCCGATACAATCTCAAGATACATTCTTGAGATACGATCTAAAGATATATCTCAAAAAAGAAGAAATCAAGCCTGCAACGTCGGGCCTGCGGGAAGGAAAGCGGGGGTCAGTGCGATGCGAGCGCGTGCAGAATGGTCTGTACCGCCGTGTCGATGCCGTCGTTCGCGTCGATGGTGAAGGCCGGCTCATCGTGGGCGGGAGGCTCGAGCGTAGCCAGCTGGCTGTCCAGCAGCGTGGCCGGCATGAAATGCCCGGAGCGTTGTTGCAGGCGGCGTTCAAGCTCCTCCCGGCCCACCTTCAGCCAGGCAAAACACATCGCCGGTCGTCCTTGCCGCAGACGGTCGCGGTAGCGCCGCTTCAGCGCCGAGCAGGCAACCACCGCCGATCCGCCGTCGCCCAGACAGGTGTCGACCCAGTGTCCGATCGCGTCCAGCCAGGGTCCGCGGGCTTCATCGTCGAGCGGGATGCCGGCGTGCATGCGGGCGACATTGGCCTGTGGGTGCAACAGGTCGCCTTCCAGAAAGCGCCAGCCGAGGCGATCGGCCAGGCGTTGGCCGACGCTGCTCTTGCCGCAGCCGGATACGCCCATGACCACCAGCGCCATGGGGCGGAAGAGGGCGGTGTGGCACGGGTTCGGCTGCACGGCGGACATGGGGTGCAGCATACCGGGTTTGCAATGCCGGGACCCGCGCCGGCGAGCGCCTGTTCCGTCACGTTGTGACGCCTCGGCCGTACCCAGGACGTCCAGCGTGATCAGCTTGCCGAAGGTGGCGTACGCCTGGATTCGTACTGGACCATTCATGTCACGGCATGCACCATGATCTGGCTGCGTGACGCGGGATGCGGCACAGGCAACTCACAACGGGAGGGTCGCTGTCATGAATTTCCTGAAGAAACTGATCGCGTTGATCATCCTGATCATCATTGCCCTGGGCGTGTGGATCTGGTCCGGCAGTTACAACATCGGCGCCGACTCGCCGCACTGGGCGTTCACGCGCTATCTGATCGGCCAGGTGCGGGAGCATTCCATCGCCTCGCACAGCGCCGGCATCAAGGTGCCCGATCTGGACAATCCCGCGTTGCTCTCCGAAGGCGCGCACCATTACGCCCGGATGTGCACCGGCTGCCATCTCGCTCCGGGCATGGGCGATTCGGAACTGCGCCAGGGCCTGTATCCGAAGCCGCCCAACCTGACGCATTTCGCGCCGGACCCGGCCGCGGCGTTCTGGGTCATCAAGCACGGCATCAAGATGACCGCCATGCCGGCCTGGGGCAAGACACACGATGACCAGAAGATCTGGGCCATGGTGGCCTACCTGCAGAAGCAGCCGCACATGAGCGTGGAGCGTTATCGCCAGCTGGCCGGCCTCGCCGCGCCAGGCATGCCGATGGAGTCCATGCCTTCCACCGGAGCGCCTGCCGGGGAGCCTCCGGTACCTGCCACCACGGCGCCGGTGCCGCCCGCCCCGACGACCACTTCGGCACGAGCGCCTGCCGCCCCGGCGTCGGTGCCCTGAGCGCGCAGTCACCCGCCACAAGGGAGCCTCGCCGAAACCAGCGCGTGTTGTAGGAGCGCACCCGGGCGCGACAGCATCAGCGCTCAATGAGCCTCGAGCCCGTCGCGCCCGGGTGCGCTCCTACACGGCAGGGGGGCATGAGTTTTCGGGGCTCCTTTCAGGTTGATGGCAGGCCAAGAATTGGCCAGGGCTTGACTCTTGATTCAAGTCCAGGGTTTATCATGGGCGCATGGATACCGCCAAACCCCTGCGCATCGGCGCCGTGGCCCGCGAATGCGGGGTCAGCATCGATACCATCCGCTACTACGAGCGCGAGGGCCTGCTGCCGCAACCGCGGCGACGGCCCTCGGGTTATCGCGAATACGACCGCGATGCGGTCCGGCGCCTGCATTTCATTCGCCGCGCCAAGGACCTCGGGTTCAGCCTCGAGGACATCCACGAGTTGCTGAGCCTGTCCGGTGACCGCGAGCACGGCGTCAAGGGCGTCAAGCAGCGCGCCGAGTCGCGTCTGCAGCGGGTCGAGGAGCGCCTGCAACAGTTGCGCCGCGTGCGTCGGGGGCTGAAGCAACTGATCGCCAACTGCCCCGGACACGGCCCGCTCGGCGATTGCCCGATCCTGCGCGCCCTGTCCGGCCCCGGAACGGGGAAACGCGCATGAGCGCCCGTCCGCATGAGCCCGCCGGGCCGGCGGCGACCGCCGTCGACCCGCATTGCGGCATGACGGTGTCCACCGATACCCCTCGTCGTGCCGAGCACGAAGGCAAGACCTATTACTTCTGCGGCGACGGCTGCCGGCGCAGGTTCGAGGACGATCCCGTCGGCGTGCTGGCAAAGGCCCGCCGGCGCGACGCCCGCGCGGGCCGACGCGACCCGGTCTGCGGCATGCGCACCGATCCGGAGCATCCACGCCACACGGCCGAGCACGAGGGTCATCGTTACCATTTCTGCAGCACTGGCTGCCGCGACAAGTTCGTGGCCGATCCGGCGCGCTATCTGGAGGCGGATCCAGCGCCGCCTCCGGCTCCCGAAGGCGCGGTCTACACCTGCCCGATGCACCCGGAAGTCAGGCAGCAGGGGCCGGGCGAGTGCCCCAGATGCGGCATGGCGCTGGAACCGGAAATGCCGGTGGCCGACGCGGAGGATGGCGGCGAGGTGCGGGCACTCCGGCGACGTTTCTGGTGGTTGCTGGCCCTGACCATTCCGGTTTTCCTGGTGGCCATGGTGCCGCACATGGGCGGCTGGCACTGGCCCGGTCGCTGGGGCGTGGCGGCCGGATGGGTCGAAGCGGTGCTGGCCACGGTGGTGACGCTGTGGGGCGGCGCGAGTTTCTTCCGCCGCGGCTGGCAATCGATCAAGGCGCGCTCGCCCAACATGTACACGCTGATCGCCATGGGCAGCGGCGTGGCCTGGCTGTACAGCGCGGTGGCCTTCGCGTGGCCGCAGATCTTCCCACCCGGCTTCCGCGACGCGCACGGTCAGGTGGCCGTCTATTTCGAATCGGCCGCGGTCATCGTCACCCTGGTCACGCTGGGCGACCTGCTGGAACTGGGTGCGCGCCGGCGTACCGGGGCGGCGCTGCGGGCCCTGCTCGATCTGGCTCCGGCCCATGCCCGGCGCATACGCGAGGACGGCAGCGAGATCGACGTGCCGCGCGACCAGGTGCGCGTGGGCGACCTGCTGCGCGTGCGCCCGGGCGAGAAGATTCCGGTCGATGGCGTGGTGCGGGAAGGCACCAGCCATGTGGACGAGTCCATGCTCACCGGGGAGCCGCTGGCGGTGGCGCGCGGCGCGGGCGATGCCGTCACCGGCGGCACCATCAACCAGGAGGGCGCACTGGTGATGGAGGCGCGCAAGGTCGGTGCCGACACTGTGCTGGCGCAGATCGTGGCGACCGTGGCCAGGGCCCAGCGCAGCCGCGCTCCATTGCAGCGCATTGCCGACCGCGTGGCGGCGTGGTTCGTGCCGACGGTGGTGGCGGTGGCCGTGCTGGCTTTCGTGCTGTGGGCGGTCCTGGGGCCGCAGCCGCGCCTGGCGCACGCGTTGATTGCCGCGGTCGCGGTGCTGATCATCGCCTGCCCCTGCGCGCTGGGGCTGGCCACGCCGATTTCGGTGATGGTGGCCAGCGGCCTGGGCGCGCGTCATGGCGTGCTGTTCCGCGACGCCGGCGCCATCGAGACCTTGCGCGATGTCGACACCCTGGTGCTGGACAAGACCGGCACCCTCACCGCAGGCAAGCCGAAACTGGAGCACTTGCTGCCGATCAACGGCAAGCTGACACCGCAACGCATCCTGGCCGTGGCGGCGGCGCTGGAGCGGTCCAGCGAACACCCGCTGGCGCGTGCGGTACTGGCGGCGGCCGAGGAGTATGGCGTGGACGTGCCGGCGGTCGAGGATTTCTCGGTCACGCCCGGGCAGGGCGTCGCGGGCCGCGTGGAGGGTTCGCGCGTGGCGCTGGGCAACGAGGCCATGATCACCGCCGCCGGTGCCGGCCTGACCGGTCCGGCCCGCGGTTACGCCGCCAAATTGCAGGAGCAGGGCGCCACCGTGGTCTGGCTGGCGGTGGATGCGGACGTGGTCGGGTTGCTGGGCGTGCTCGATCCGGTCAAGCCCGAGGCGGCCGAGGCGCTGGGCAAGTTGCGTGCCGACGGCTTGCATCTGGTCATGCTCAGTGGCGATGCGCAAACCACGGTCAAGGCCGTGGCCGAACAGCTCGGCATCGAAGAGGCGCATGCGCAGGTATCGCCCACTGCAAAGGCCGAAATGGTGCTGGCGCTGCGCACCCGCGGCAACCGGGTGGCCATGGCCGGCGACGGCATCAACGACGCGGCGGCCCTGGCCACGGCCGACATCGGCATCGCCATGGGCAACGGTACCGACGTGGCCATGGAGGCGGCGCAGGTAACCCTGGTCAAGGGCAGCCTCGACGGCATCGTGCGGGCGCGCGCCCTGTCGCGCGCGACCGTGTCCAACATCCATCAGAACCTGTTTTTCGCCTTCCTCTACAACGGCATCGGCATTCCGCTGGCCGCGGGCGTGCTGTATCCGTGGTTCGGCATCACCCTGTCGCCGATGATCGCCGCGCTGGCCATGAGCCTGTCCTCGGTGTCGGTGGTCGGCAATGCATTGCGTCTGCGGTCGAGCACGGCGTAGTATCCGGCCGTCGCTCCGCCCCGGCGGGACCAATCACCCGAGGAAACGTCCGTGAGCCTTTCTCCTTTCCACCTGGCCATTCCCGTGCATGA
>CAZMMO010000072.1:5241-8998 GCA_964567365.1 uncultured Rhodanobacteraceae bacterium
TTCGTGATCGAGCCGCATGTGCGCTTCAAGGGCAAGGTGGGCGAGCAGGCCACGATGTTCCTGCTCGATCCTTGCGGCAATGCCCTGGAGTTCAAGGCCTTCCGGGACATGGGGCAGCTTTTCGCCAAGTAAGCCACGGACCCGCCATGATGCCGCTGGATACGTGCACGTCCATTGAGTTCGCACCGCCGTGACCGCATCATGTGCTCCTTCCCGAGGAACACCCTGCATGCCCACCACGCTTGCCGAATGGCTCGACTACCAACAACACGTGCACAAGCGCGATGTCGACCTGGGGTTGGCGCGGATCGGCATCGTCTGGCGGCGCATGGGCGCACCGCGCGCGCCGCTGGTCGTCACCGTCGGCGGCACCAACGGCAAGGGCTCCACGGCCGCGTTCCTGTCCGCCATGCTGGAGGCCATGGGCCTGCGCACGGGCTGTTACACCTCGCCGCACGTCAGCGTGTACAACGAGCGCGTGCAGGTGGACGGAGAGAATGCCAGCGACGCCGTCCTGTGCACGGCCTTTGCGCGCATCGAGGAAGCGCGCGGCGACATCCCGCTGACCTATTTCGAATATGCCACCCTGGCGGCGCTGGACATCTTCGCGCGTGCCGCGGTGGAGGTCGCCGTGCTCGAGGTCGGCCTGGGCGGACGCCTGGACGCCACCAACCTGGTCGATGCCGACGCCGCCATCATTACCACCATCGACCTCGACCACATGCAGTGGCTGGGACCGGACCGCGACAGCATCGGCCGGGAGAAGGCCGGCATTGCCCGCGCCGGCCGGCCGTTGATCGTGGGCGAAGCGGATCCTCCGCAGGGACTGTTGTCGGAATTGCGGCGCATCGGCGCCGCCGTGGAACGGGCCGGCAGCGACTTCCGGGTGCAGGTGGAAGCAGGGCAATGCCTGTGGACGCACGTCGATGGCAGCACGGTTCCGCTGCCGGCATTGCCGTTGGGCGCGCCCTGCCAGCAGGCCAACGCCGCCGCCGCCGTGGCCGCGCTGCATGCCCTGCGCGGCCGCCTGCCGTGGTCGCCGCAGGCCATGGGCGAAGGCCTGCGCCACACCCGCCTGCGCGGACGCATGCAGCGTCTCGGGCAGGCGCCGGAGCGGGTGGTCGACGTGGCGCACAATCCGCAGGCGGCACGCGTACTGGCCCGCTGGCTGGACGAGCATCCCGTGCCGGGCCGGGTACATGTCGTCTTCGGGATCTTGTCCGACAAGGACGTGGCCGGCGTGCTGGCTGCCATTGGCGAGCGGGTGGCGCATTGGCATCTGGGCGGACTGGACACGGTCACGCCGCGCGGGATGCCGGTGGCCGATCTTGCCGACGTGTTGCGCAAGACTCTGCCCCGGGCCGATTTCGATACTCATGCCGGAGTGGCCGATGCCTGGAAGAATGCCTGTCGCCAGGCGGCCGTATCCGACCGCGTGATCGCCTTCGGCTCGTTCTTCGTGGTTTCGCAGGTGCTGGACATCGCGGCCGGGGAAGCGCTGTTGAACGCCTGATGTACGGTCAGGACCCGTCACCTGCCTGCCGCGGCCATTCCGGATATCATGCCGGCAATACCGTTTCATCGAGCAGGTGACATGCAGCCCGCCCTGAAAACCCGCCTGATCGGCGCCTTCGTCCTGGTCGCCTTGATCGTCATCGTCGTTCCGCTGTTTTTTTCCGGGGAACCGTCGGCGGAAGGTGGCGGACAGAACATCAGCCTGGACATTCCTCCGCCGCCGGACCAGAAGCTGCAGACCCGCACCATGAGCGTGTCGCCGCAGGCGACCGCGGGTATCGCGTCTTCCACGGCGCAACCGGCATCGGGAGACCGGCTGGCCACGGTGAACATTCCCTCGCGCGTGCCTCCCGAAGTGATGACGCAGGCCGGTTCCCCGTCGACCGCGACGGCAGGTGGGCCGCCGGTTTCGACCACCGCCGCGGCGGCCCCCGACGACGCGGCACGGAGCACGGGCAAGACCGCGCCCACTCCGCCGAAGGCCGCCTCCCGTCCGGCCTCGACGCCGGTGAAGGCCACGGCGGAATCGGCGCCGGAATCCAAGCCGGGACGAGCCGCCAAGGTCCGCTACCGCATCAGCCTGGGGGCCTATGCCGACGAGAGCAACGCCAAGCAACTGATGGCCAAGGTGCGCAAGCTGGGTTACCCGGTCCAGTTGAGCGGCACGAGCATCGGCGGCAAACCGGCGGCGCGGGTCGAGGCCGGCCCGTTCGACAGCCGCGCCGCGGCCGAGGCGGCGCGGCTCAAGCTGGGCCAGGCCCTGCCGCATGCTCCGGCCAAGCTGCACGCGGTGGCGAGCAGCCAGACCGGTGACGCTCCTGCCAAGGCCTTGTCGCCCGGCCGCGCCGGCGGCTGGGCGGTACAACTGGTGGCCTACAGCAAGCAGGCCGACGCGGATCGCCTGCGCGACCGCCTGCGCAAGGCCGGGTTCGACGGCTACGTGGACAGCGTCCGTTCCGGCGGCCACACCCTGTGGCGCGTGCGCGTGGGGCCGCGGACCCAGCGGGCCGATGCGGAATCCCTGCGCGGCAGCATCCAGGCCAAATTCCCGCATCTCAAGGGCGTAGTCGTCAGCGTGCCATGAACTGGGCCGACTACGTCATCCTCGCGGTGCTGGTGCTGTCGGTCCTGATCGGATTGTGGCGCGGTCTGGTCTCGGAGGTACTGGCGCTGGCGGTATGGGTGGCGGCGGTCTGGCTGGCGTGGCTGTTCGGTCCGCGCGTGGCCGAATATTTCCGCAACGTCATCGACGTCCCGTCGATACGCATCATCGTGGCCTACGGCCTGTGCTTCGTGGCGGTGCTGATCCTCGGTGCCCTGTTGCGCTTCGTGCTGCACAAGCTGGTGGAGGGGACGGGGCTTTCCGGCAGCGACCGCCTGCTGGGCATGGTGTTCGGGCTGGCGCGCGGCGCGATCCTGGTGACGCTGGTGGTATTCCTGCTCGGATTCACGCCCTTTCCGCGTGACCCCTGGTGGCAGCAGTCGCGCCTGCTGCCCACCTTCACCCGTGCCGCCGACTGGCTGGGACAGCGGCTTCCCGAAGGCGTGCACCGCTACCTGCACCCGTCCGGAGAATTCCATTCCGTGCGGCTTCCCGCATCCGTGCAAATCGTGCCGGAGCGGGTGACGATGCCCTCCTCGCAGCCGGTTTCCGTCCCCGCGGGCGGGTTGCCCGCCGCGCCGGCCAGCCGTGCCGGGCTCGCCACGAAGGGGCAGTTCGCGCGATAATCGGCATGGTTTTACAACGGATCCCCCCATGTGCGGAATCATCGGCATCGTTGGCGCCAGCAATGTCGCGCCAGCCTTGTATGACGGCCTGACGGTCCTGCAACATCGCGGCCAGGATGCCGCCGGCATCGCCACGGCCGAAGGCGCGCGGCTGCATCTGCATCGCAGCAAGGGTCTGGTCCGGGACGTGTTCACGCAAAGCAGCATGTCCCGGCTGCTGGGGCACATCGGCATCGGTCACTGCCGTTACCCCACCGCCGGCGGTGACGAGGAGGTCGGCGAAGCGCAGCCGTTCTACGTCAATTCGCCCTATGGCATCGCCATGGCGCACAACGGCAACCTGGTCAACACCGAGTCCCTGCGACGCGAGTTGTTCGAGGACGACCGCCGCCACATCAACACCGATTCCGATTCGGAGGTACTGCTGAACGTGCTTGCGCACGAGCTGCAGATCCAGGAGCGCATGCACCTGAGCGCCGACAACATGTTCAAGGCCGTGGCCGGCGTGCACGCG
>CAZMMO010000073.1:0-5825 GCA_964567365.1 uncultured Rhodanobacteraceae bacterium
GTCACGACTCCGGCAGGGACTCCATGGCGGTCATCGGACGCCGCGCCTGTTCCCACTCCGTCAGGCGCGCCTTGGCAAGACGGGTGTGCGGTTCCTCTTCCCCGCGCGTGGCAAGCAGGGTCCGGTAGCTGTCGCGCAGCAGGGGTTCGGCCTGGTCCAGCTTGCCCTGGTGCGTCAGGGCGATGCCCAGCATGCTCTGGGCATCGGCTACCTGCCAGTGGTTTTCGGGAAGGTTTTTGCGCCGGATGCGCAGGGCCTCGCGCAGGCTTTCCACAGCGGCATCCGGCTTGTCCGCGCGAAGGTACATGTCGCCCAGGTTGCGGATCATGTCCGCGGTCCAGCGATGCTCGGCTCCCATGCTCCCGCGGCAGATCGCAATGGCTTCGAGATACAGCGGCTCGGCGCGGGCATAGTCGCGTTTCTCGCGGTACAGGCCCGCCAGGCTGTTGAGGTTGGTGGCAATGTACGGGTGTTCCGGCTCCAGGACCGCACGGCGTATGGCAAGGGCATCCAGGTACAGTGACTCGGCCGCATCGTAGTGCTCCCGCTTGGTCAGCACGTTGGCGAGCTGGGTCATGGTGAGTGCGACGCCGGGGTGCTTGTCACCGTAAAGTTTGCGTTTCATCGCCAGCGATTCGCGCAGCAGTTGCTCCGCTTCCGGAAGGCGCAGCCGCTTGCTCAGCAGCACGCCAAAATTGTTCAGCGTAGCGGCGAGATCGGGGTGCGCCGGCCCCAGCAGCGTGCGTTGTCGTGACAGGATCTGGCGGTAATGGTCCTCGGCTTCCTCGAATTCGCCTTTCCGTACCAGCAGCACGGCCAGGTTGTTCCGGGCAGCCATCAGGATCTCGGGATCCGCGGCGGGCATGGCGCTGACGATGGCAAGAGCCGCCCGGTGTGACGCCTCGGCCTCGTCGTGCTTGCCTTGTCGTTCCAGGGCCCAGCCCAGGTCGTTCTGGGTGGAGGCGATCAGGATCGGGTCCGGATGTGCTTGCTTCAGGCGTTGTGCCAGGACCTCGCGCAGCATGGCTACCGCGTTGCCGTTCTTGCCGCGACGCATGGCCAGTGCCGCCATGGACTGCCTGGTACCCAGGGTTTCCTGATGCTTCGGTCCGTGTCGCGCGTGTTGCAGTTCCAGTGCCTGGGTCAGAAAAGTTTCGGCCTTGTCGTACTTGCCCAATTGCGTGTAGATGCTGCCGATGATGGCGTTCATCCTTGCGCGCACATCCGGCTGGTTGGCCAGTTCCTTCTGGATTCTGCCGGAGGCCTGGTCGAGGATTTCGCGCACGCTGACTTCCTTGCCGCGAGCCTGTCCCGGATCGGCCGACTTCAGCATGTCGACCAGAAGGTTGCTCACTTGCGTGGCCTTGGCGGCTTCGGTACGCGCAAGGTCGCGTTCGTGGGTAATACGCTGGACATGCAGCGTGGCGAAGGTGGCGGTGGTCAGCAGGGCCAGCAGGCTCATGACCGCGCCCAGGCGGTGCCGGCGCACAAATGTGCGGGTGCGGTAGGCCATCGTGCCGGGTCGTGCTTCCACGGTCCGGCCCTGCATGTGCCGGTGCAGGTCCATGGCCAGTGCGCCAGCCGTGCCGTAGCGATCCTCCGGAACGCGGGCAAGCGCTTTGGCCACGATCGCGTCCAGGTTGCCGCGCAAGGCACGCACCAGTTTGCGCGGCGTCGTTCCGCGCAGGCCCGCCACGGCGTCGGTGCGAACGGCGGCGAGTGCGCCGGGCAGTATCGGCTCGCCGGCCAGGATGCGCCGCTCCATGTCCTCCGGCGTGGCGCCGGGCGGGAGAAAGGGATGGCCACCGCCCAGCAGCACGCTCAACAGTATGCCCAGGGCATGCACGTCTGTCGCCGCCGTGACGGCTTCGCCGCGCAGTTGTTCCGGCGCCGCGTAACGCGGCGTGAGGATGCGCTGTCCGTATTTGGTGGTGGTGGCGCGGGTACCCATGAAGCCGGCCAGGCCGGGGAGCGTGGTGTCGTCGGCGGAGGGTGACGCCTCGGGCAGGGAGACCTCGTGCCATCCTTCCTCGACGACGCGGGCAATGCCGAAATCCAGCAGCTTCACCGCGGGCCGGCCCTGGCCGTCCTCCTGCACCAGTACGTTGCCGGGCTTGATGTCGCGGTGGATGACCAGGTTGCGGTGGGCATGGTTCACGGCCGCGCAGATAGCCAGGAACAGATCCAGACGCGCCTTCAGGCCCAGCTGCTTGCGGTCGGCGTAATCGGTCACCGGCTCGCCGCGCACGCGCTCCATGATGAAGTAGGGGCGGCCGTCAGCCAAGCTGCCGCCGTCCATCAGGTAGGCGATACCGGGATGCTGCAGTTGCGCCAGGATGCGCCGCTCGGCGCGGAAGCGCGCGTGCATGTCCGCGCCCACGCCCAGGCGCATGACCTTGATCGCCACCTCCTGTTCGAACTGGCCGTCGTCGCGCCGGCCCTGGTACACCGTGGCCATGCCGCCACGGCCGATTTCCTTCTCGATGCAATACACGCCGATGCGAGCGGGTGCCGTGTCGACCCGGCCCATGGCCTCCTGCAGGTGGCCGAAGAAGGCCGCGGCCTCGTCGTCCAGGGCCAGCAGTCGCTCCAGTTCGGCGCGCAGCCCGGTATCGTTGCCGCAGGCCGCCTCCAGTCGTGTGCGGCGCTCCGTCACCGGGCACTCGGACAGGTCGGCGAGAATGTCCTTGGCGCGTTGCCAGGTGTGTGGATCCATGATGGCTTGGTCCCCGTGTGGACACCCCGGTTCGGGCGCCCTCTCAACAAGCGGCTGGCCGGGCCGGCTCCGTCTGCAGTGCGCCGTACAGCCAGGTGCGTGCCGCGCTCCAGTCGCGACTGACCGTGCGCCGGGTGATGCCCAGCGCCGCTGCCGTTTCCTCGGCGCTGAGGCCGCCGAACACCCGGCACTCCACGACCCGCGCCGCACGCTGGTCCATGGTTTCGAGCTGTTTCAAGGCCTCGTCCAGCGCCAGCAGTTCCTCGCTGCGCTGGGGCGTCATCAGCAGGGCCTCGTCCAGCGGCACGTCGGCCCGGCCACCGCCGCGCTTTTGTGCACGGCGCTGCTCGGCATAGTTGATCAGCAACTGGCGCATGGCCCGCGAAGCCACGGCCAGGAAATGCGTGCGGCTTTCGTAGGTGGCGCCGCAAGCGGCCAGCTTCAGGTAGGCCTCGTGCACCAGCGCAGTGGTGTTGAGCGTGTCGTCACCACGCCAGCGTGACCGGTGCTTGTGGGCCATGTGCTTCAGCGAGGCATACACGTGTGCAAACGCATCCTCGTCGGTGCGGGGCGTACGGGTGACTACCGCCGCATCCTGTTGCAGTGCATTGAGCAACCGCGTGACGTCCGCGGCAAATGCCTCTGGTGTGGCGGCCATGTGCCCGATTCTCCCTGTCCCCTCAACAGCTGAATCTAGCCATTCCCGCTGCCGAAGGCAAACCCGTGTCCTCTTTTGCATCCCTTTCCGGTCTGGAGGGATGAGGCGGCAATGCGCGGGGTAGGCATACGTCGCGTTCGCTCCTCATGTGCAGTCCGCATGGTCAGGCATGGCGTCGCTCATGCGGGTTCCATTTCCAGATCGAGAGGTGTACAGGCATGAACCGGATTTTCAATCGCGTAGGAAACGCATCACAGGGTCAGTGGGCGGTTACCCCGGAATGGGCTTCTGCGCCGGCGCGGGGCGCACGCCGCACGTCACGGGCCGGCAAGCCGTTGATGCTGGCATTGGCCGCCGGCGTGCTGCTGGCACTGGGCGGCACGCCGGACTTGGTCATGGCGCAAAGCAATGCCGTTATCTGCAAGGACATCAACGGCAACGATGCCGGTACCGTGGGGTCTGCCGCCGAGGATGGCATTGCCTGCGGGCGGAACAGCAAAGTCACGGATGAATTCGGCGTGGCTATCGGATACAAGGCCGAATCGACAAGCGTACGTGCCATTGCAATCGGAGCCCTTGCTTCGGCTGAAAACGAATGGTCTGTGGCCATCGGGAGCCAGAGCACGGCTTCGGGGGATTTGGCGGTTGTCTTGGGTGGTTTCGCGGTTGGATCCGGCGAGCGGTCATTCGCCGGAGGTACAAGTGCTTACGCCGCCAGCTATGGCGCGGTGGCAGTTGGCAACTACGCAAGCGCCAAGAGCAAAAACAGCGTCGCGCTGGGTGCCGATTCTGTCGTCAACGAGGAAGGGGTCGTGTCCTTCGGACATGCGGTTGGCGACAACCTCGTATTCTATTCGGCCACGTATCCCGACGAACTCAACCGTCGCCTGATCCACGTGGCTGATGGCATCGATGACCATGATGCGGTCACCATGGGGCAAGTTCGGGCTGCGGTCCGGTTTTTTGACGTGAACGACCCCGGCTACCTGCTCAGCCCGACCACGGCCTCCGGAGACGCATCGATCGCCGTGGGTCCGCAGGCTGTGGCGGCGGGCTTCTCGTCCATCGGGATCGGCGATGGTGCGCAGGCGGACGGCGACTCGGGTGTCGCCATTGGCCGTAACACCAGGGCCGCCATGCAGGGCGCCATCGCGATGGGAGATTTCGCCGAGGCGAGCGGTCTTCAAGGCATTGCCATCGGCGACAACAGCAAGGCCGCCGCTCGCGATGCCGTCGCATTCGGTCGTCATGCGGAATCGATGGGCTATGGAGGCGTAGCCATCGGCTCGTCTTCACAGGCCGGCGACCGCGGCGTTGCCGCGGGCATGGACAGCGTTGCCGGCCTCCATGGTCTGGCGCTCGGTACGCGGGCCACGGCATTCGATGATGGCACGGCCATTGGCTACCTTTCGGTTGCCACGGAAGCGGATGTGGTGTCATTCGGCCACGCCGCAACTGATCTAAGCGTTACTGGCAGCGCCTTTGGCAGCGACCTCGACCGTCGCCTGATTCACGTGGCCGAAGGCATCGACGATACCGACGCGGTCAACGTCGGGCAGTTGAACGCGGCCCTCGCCGGCGTGACTGGCGGAGGGGCGGCCAATCTTCAGGTGGACGGAGCCGGCAATATCTGGAACGTCGGCGCCATCGCGCCGGCATCGGGCGTGACGGATACGGTGGCGCTGGGGCGTGATGCCACCGTGGCCAATGACGTGTCCGTGGCCATAGGAGTGATGTCGAGTGCCGAGGGCCTGGGGTCATTGGCACTCGGGGCCGGCGCACACACGAACCCTGCCGCGGATGGAGCGCTGGCCCTCGGGGTGAATTCGTGGGCCAGGGAGGAAGCGACGATCGCGATGGGCAATGAGGCCCAGGCGGAAGCGGAAGGCGCAATCGCCATCGGCAGTGCCGTGTACCGCGGTGGCGGGACCCTGGTAGCCGGGGCGGCGCAAGCTGTCGGGAACAGGGCCATCGCGATCGGCCTGGCCTCGCAGGCCGTCGGCAATGTGTCGATGGCCTACGGTTTAAACGCCAGAGCGTACGATACCGGGTCCATCGCCTTTGGCTGGAGCACCAGTGCCAATGGTGACTTTAGCCTTGCCATGGGCACGCAGGCCGAGACGGCCGCCGACAAAACGGTTGCTATTGGTCACATGGCCAATGCTACTGCCCAAAACAGTGTCGCCCTCGGCTACCAGTCCTTCGCCAGCCAGGCCAACACGGTGTCGGTGGGCAATGCCGGCAACGAGCGGCGGGTGGTCAACGTGGCCGACGCGGTGGACGCCAGCGACGCGGTCACGCTGGGTCAGCTGGATGCGGCCATTGCCGGTGTTTCGGCCGGTGGTGGTGTGGTCAATGCGGTCACCTACGACGGCACCACGAAGGCGGACCTTACGTTGGCCGGTACAAGTGGCACCGTCGTTCACAATGTAGCCGACGGCACCGCCGCCG
>CAZMMO010000073.1:5925-8976 GCA_964567365.1 uncultured Rhodanobacteraceae bacterium
TTGGCCGGTACAAGTGGCACCGTCGTTCACAATGTAGCCGACGGCACCGCCGCCGGCGATGCGGTCAACAAGGGCCAGCTCGATGCGGTGGCCAGCGACGTGGCCGACATCGACAACCGGGTCACCACGGTGGAGGGCGATATCGCTGCCTTGCAGGGCATGACCGGTTCGCTGGATTACGTGCACGCCGACGGCGCCGGTGACGGCAGCGATGCCGCCCGCGCCGCCAGCGATTCGCGTGGCGTGGCGGTGGGTGCCAATGCCGAGGCCGGTGGCGCGCGGGGTATCGCCATCGGAGCCGACAGCTACGCGGCGGGCCCCGACGATACGGCGTTGGGTGGCAACGCCCGCGTCAACGCCGACGGCAGCACGGCGGTCGGTGCCAATACGGTGATCGACGCCGCCGCCACCAACGCCGTGGCCGTGGGCGAGGGCGCCTCGGTGACGGCTTCCGGTGCGGTGGCCCTGGGCCAGGGCTCGGTGGCCGACCAGATCGACACCGTGTCGGTGGGCAGCGCCGGCAATGAGCGGCGCGTGGTCCACGTGGCCGATGCGGTGGACGCCCACGATGCGGTCAACAAGGGCCAGATGGATGCCGGTGACGCGCAGACCCTGGCCGATGCCAAGGCCTACAGCGACGCGCAGGTCATCGCCGCCGGCGCCATCACGCCGGATCAGGTGCAGGACATGGTCGATGCCGGTGACGCCCAGGTCCGCACCTATGTCGACGACATCACCGAGGCCGCCGTGCAGGATGCCAGGGCCTACGCCGACAATGGCGATCAGGCCACCCTGCAGTCGGCCCGAGCCTACGCGGACCAGCAGGTGGCGGCGATGACACAAGGCTGGGACGAGTTCCGGCACAGCGTCGATTATCGTTTCCAGCGCCTGGACAAGCGCCTGGACCGTCTTGGCGCCATGAGCGCGGCATCCACGCAGATGGCCATCAATGCGGCCGGCGCCAGCGGCAACGGCCGGCTGGCGGTGGGTGTCGGTTTCCAGGGCGGCAAGTCGGCCATGGCGGTGGGTTATGCCGCCTCGCTGGGTGCGCGCACCCATGTCAGCTTCGGCGGCACGTTCAGCGGTTCGGAGGAGTCGGTCGGCCTGGGTTTCGGTTTCGATCTCTAGGGGCCAATGCTCCTGTACCCGTTGCGGCTCGTGCTGCGCTGCCTGTATGTCCCGATACCTCTCGGTCCGGGCCGGCAGCATGAGCCGCACCCTTTTTTGCCGATGCCGATACGACCCGCCACGCGGGCACGATGGCGGCATCGCCTTCAGGAGACCATTTCATCATGAAGATCATGACAATGTTGGGTGCCCTGGCCGCATTGGGGCTGTCCGGCGCAGTGGCCGCCGCGCAGCGCCCGGTGGTGGCCGTGGCGTCGTTTACCAACGAATCAGGCTCGGCGGCAAGCCGCTGGTGGAACAGCGAGATCGGTGAGCAGCTGGGCAATGTGCTCAGCAACGAACTCGGCGCGACGGGCAACTTCACCCTGGTGGAGCGCCAGCAGATCCATGCCGTACTGGACGAGCAGGATTTCGCCGCTTCGGGCCGGGTGCGGGCAGGCAGTGGTCCGGCCATCGGCAACATCACCGGTGCGCGGTATCTCATCACCGGCGCCGTCAGTGCCTACACCGAAGGTACCCGTGACACGGGTGGCGGCCTGAGTTTCCGTGGTTTCCGCATCGGCGGCGGCAAGACCGAGGCCTACGTGGCCGTGGACCTGCGCGTGATCGACTCGGAAACCTCGCAGGTGGTGTATGCGCGTACCGTGGAAGGGCGCAGTTCCAGTGGCAGCCTCGACCTGGGCGGGCGCCTGCGCAGCGGCCTGGGCGGAACCTTCAGGCACAAGGACAACGTACCGGCCAGCAAGGCGGTGCGTGCGGCCCTGATCGAGGCTACCGACTATCTCGACTGCGTCATGGTCGTACGCAGCCAACGCTGCCTGGCCAAATACCAGCATCGTGAAGATCGTCGCCGGCAGAGCGGGCGCGATCTCCTGGATCTCGATTGAGGGGATGACCATGGACCGTTTCATGAAGATGTTGCGCACGTCGCTCATGGTGGTGACCACCAGCCTGGCGCTGGCGAGCGGAGCCCATGCCGTCGGCAGCGATGCCATTCAGCCCCTTGACGGGGTGTGGGTCGGCAAGCTGCTGGGGCAGGAAGCGAGTGGCTGTCCGCCCATGTTGTTGTCCCGGTTCGAGGAGATGAGTCCGACAGAGCGGGACATAAAGCGGCTGCAATTCGAGCAGCCGTTCCATCCTCGCAGCCTGCACGAGGAGGAAGGCGAGCGGCTGCAGTGGACGCAGGTGGCACCCAACCACTGGCGCGGGATGATGACGGAGGCCGGCGGCGCCGACTCCGGCATGGTCGTGCAAGCGACGATAGATTTTCACGTGCTGTCGGCAACGCGCATGCAGGTCAAGACGGCCTTCCACATGGACATACCGCCCCAGGTGGCGACGATGCTCGGTGACGGCTCGGATGCATGCCGATTCGCGTTTGAAGGCCAGATGGACTGGAGCGGCGGGTGATCCGGCGCGCCTCCCCGGCGGGTCCCGTGACCGCACGGCCTGGTGTACCCCGGGAGGGGTTCTGAAAAACCGGGCTTTTTTGCGGGAACGGGCCATGACGCGATTCGATTTGCCGCAGGACATGCCGCAAGGGAGCGGTGACCGCCGAGGGCGGAACACATGAAACCCGTTCGTGGGCTGCACCGCCAGCTGCACGACATCACATCCTACGAGAGGAAATACATCATGGACAGGTCGAAATGGATGAAGCGGATCAGGGGGGATCGTGTTGTCCCCGCGTACCGAGTGGCCGGCGGTGGCGTGCACCCACGGGACGCGTATGTTCCCCACGTGCTGGTGCTGGCGGCGATTCCGGCGGTGGCCGGGTTCGTCAGGGTAGCCTGATCGGCCATGGCGCCCTGGGCATCCACGTACGGGTGCCGGTACTGTCCGGGCTGGCCGGCATGCTGGTCGGCTACGTGATGAGCCTGGCGCCGGTGTGCAAACGGCGGTGGAATGTGTGGGAGCGGCACA
>CAZMMO010000074.1:0-3415 GCA_964567365.1 uncultured Rhodanobacteraceae bacterium
GCATGCACCAAGTCAACGCTACGCTGACACCAACCCCGGCCCGGAACCGCGACGGCCATCGCGTTTTGTTTCGCTTCGGCCCCGCGCCGGCACCCGATTCAAGCACGTTTCATGCATGTGAAGACGATGTATTCCACCTCGCAATCGGCGATGCCTCGCGGTATCGTGGTTGCCCATTCCCGGGACCGAGCGTGATCATGTTCGAAGGACTGCGCTTCCACCACTGGCAGACGGCCGAAGGCGACGACGGCATCGTCACGCTGGGCATGAACCGGGCCGACCGCGCCGTCAATGCCATCTCGCGCGCCATGCTCGATGAGCTGGACGAGATCGTCGAACGGCTGGAAATCGAAAACCCCCGCGGCGTGGTCCTCTATTCGCCCAAGCCGTCCGGATTCGCCGTGGGCGCGGACATCACCGAATTCGTGCAATTCGAGAAAAACGGCAGCATCGGCGACCACATCCGGCACGGGCAGCACGTCTTCGAGCGCCTGGCCCGATTGCCTTGCCCCGTGGTCGCGGCCATCCACGGCAACTGCCTGGGCGGGGGCACCGAACTCGCCCTGGCCTGCCGCCACCGCGTGGCCGTGGCCGACGCCCGCACCCGCATCGGCCTGCCCGAGGTCATGCTGGGCATTCATCCCGGCTGGGGCGGTACGGCCCGGCTGCCCCGCCTGATCGGCTCCTCCCGTGCCCTGCCCGCCATGCTCACGGGCAAGCCGTTTTCGGCCGACAAGGCCCATGCGGCCGGCCTGGTGGACCGCGTCGTACCCGAGGAGCAGTTGCTCTCGGCGGCGCGCCAACTGGCCATCCATCCGCGCTCGCGGCCACGCGGGCAGAAACTGCGCGCCTGGGCGACCAACCTGTGGCCCGTACGCCAGGTCCTGGCGCCGGTCATGCGCAGGCAGGCCGCGGCCAAGGCCGACCCGCGCCACTACCCGGCCCCCTTCGCCTTGATCGACACGTGGCGGCGCGGCGGGCGCCGGATCCGCCGGCGCCTGGCCCTGGAAGCCGACTCGGTGGTCGCACTGGCGCGCACGCCGACGGCACGCAACCTGATCCGGGTCTTCTTCCTGCGCGAGCGCCTGAAGGGTGCCGCCGGCGGCCACGACCACGGGATCGAGAACGTGCACGTGGTCGGTGCTGGCGTGATGGGCGGCGACATTGCCGCATGGTGCGCATGGAAGGGCTTCCAGGTCACCCTGCAGGACCGCGAGGCATCCCTGATCGACCCGGCCCTGGAGCGCGCCCGCAAACTGTACGAGAAAAAATCCCGCGGCGATGCCGAACGCGCACGCCAGGCCTCCGCGCGGCTGCAGGCGGACGTGGACGGTACCGGCCTGGCCGCGGCCGGGCTCGCCATCGAGGCCATCTTCGAGGATCTGGAGGCCAAGCAGACGCTGTATGCGCGCGTCGAGCCGAAGCTTTCGGCCGGGGCCATCCTGGCCAGCAACACCTCCAGCATTTCCCTCGACCGGCTGCGACAGGGCCTGGCGCAGCCAGGCCATTTTCTGGGCCTGCACTTCTTCAATCCCGTGGCGCAGATGCCCCTGGTGGAGGTCGTGCGTCACGACCAGCTCGACGCCGACGTGCAGGCGCGGGCCCTGGCCTTCTGCCTGGCGCTGGGCAAGCTGCCGGTGGCGGTCAAGGGCACGCCGGGATTCCTGGTCAACCGCATCCTGATGCCGTACCTGCTCGAAGCCGTCCGCCTGCACGGCGAAGGCGTGCCCGGCCCAGTGCTGGATCGGGTGGCCCGCCGTTTCGGCATGCCCATGGGCCCGATCGAGCTGGCCGACACCGTGGGGCTGGACGTATGTGCCTCGGTGGGCCGGGAGCTGGCGCCTTTCCTCGGCCTGGAACTACCGCCGGATCTGGACACGCTGCTCGCGGCGGGCAAACGCGGCAAGAAGGACGGCCAGGGTTTTTACCCATGGCACGAAGGCAAGCCGCAAAAGCCGCAGGTGGACAAGAATTACCAGGCCCCGCCCGATCTGGAGGACCGCCTGATCCTGCCCCTGCTCAACGAGGCCGTGGCCTGCCTGCACGACGGCGTGGTCGAGGATGCCGACCAGCTCGATGCCGGGGTCATCTTCGGCACCGGCTTCGCACCCTTCCGCGGCGGCCCCATCCAGTACATACGCGACACCGGCGCCGACACCCTGCGCACCCAGCTCGAGCAACTGGCCGAGCGCCACGGCGACCGCTTCCGGCCCCGCAACGGCTGGGATGCCCCCACCCTGCGCAGCACGCAGGCAGGCCTGCCCGGCGCCTGATCCCACGCCGGGGCGACGACCCCTGCCTCAGGCGCTGGCCAGCACCGCCACGGCCACCACGGCCAGGACCAGCCCAACGCGATGGGACCGCCCCAGACGCTCATGGAAAAAGCCCGCGCCCACCAGCGTGGCCAAGACGATCACACCGATGTTCATGGCCGAAAACACCAGCGCCGGATCCCGCGCCAGATGCCGGTGGGCCTGGATGTAGAACAGGATGTTGCCGAAGTTGAAGGCCCCCAGCAGCACCGCCCCGCCGAGATGGCGCCAACGCCAGCGGGCGCGATGCGACGCATACAGCCAGGCCATGGCCGCAGCGGCCAGCACGAAGGCCAGCGCGAACGCGGCCAGCAGCACATCGGCAAACGGCACCCCGGTCAATTGCGCGACGCGCTTGAACAGAATGTCGATGGCACCCATGCCCACGAACACCAGCGCCGGCCACCACCAGCCGCCTGCCCCCGCGCTCCCGCCCCTGACATCGCCCCGGCGCGAGACGATGCAGACGATGGCAACCAGACCGATCGCCATACCGATGCCCCGGCGCCAGGTGAACACCTCGCCGAACACAGTGAAGGCGGCCAGCAGCGACAACAGCAACGACAGCCGCTGGGCGGCATCGGTCCGCACCACGCCCGCATGGCGCACCGACTTGGCCAGGGCCAGGAAGATCGTCGGCAGCAACACGCCCAGCGCCAGCAATACCCGCCATGCCGGATGCGCCACCGGCAGCTCGAGCAGGCTGGGCCGCGGGTGCAGCAGCACCAGGGTAAGCAGCGCGGCCACCAGGTAGTTGCCCGTGATGGCCTGGCGCACATCCACGCCATGACGCGGCGCCAGCTTCAGCAACACCGACACGGCCACACTGCACAGCACGCTGAGGAGGATCCAGGTCACCAGGGAGGGGTCTGGTTGTGTTTGAAGTTCATGGCCTTGCCTTGAGGGGCGAGGATGGGAAGGGGCGGCGAAGGTTTTCGCCAGAACAAGTCGGGCAAGGCAAGACACCCCCTGAGGTATCGAAGGGTGAACAGCGCAATCCACACGCGGCCTTGCGAGGGTCGAGCCTGTTCGTGGTTCGATACGCAAAGCGTACCCGGTGCTGAGCCTGCCGAAGCATCACCACGAACGGAAAGTTTTCGCCA
>CAZMMO010000074.1:3515-8959 GCA_964567365.1 uncultured Rhodanobacteraceae bacterium
GCTGAGCCTGCCGAAGCATCACCACGAACGGAAAGTTTTCGCCAAGACAAATCGGGCAAGGCAAGACACCCCCCGCTTGCCCTGAGGTATCGAAGGGTGAACAGCGCAATCTGCACGCGGCCTTGCGAGGGTCGAGCCTGTTCGTGGTTCGATACCTCACCAGGTCAGGTCGTCGGGAATGCCGTCATCGGCGGTATCCGCGCCGGGGTCGAGAAGCAGCGCGACGTGGCCGGGGGCGAAGGTCTGCACCTGTTCGGCCACCTCGCGCGCCACCAGCACGTAGCTGCCGCTCGACTGCACCACACCCAGTTGTCCCGCATTGAGGGCCTTCCACTGCGCGTCGTCCACGTATACACGGCGGATCTTGCCGCCGTATTCAAAATGCCGCACGCGCTCGGCTTCGGGCTTGTTGAGTGCCTTGCCCTCGAGCGCCCGCCGCAGTTTGCGCTTGCGTTCCTTGCGCTCGCGCGCCTCGGCCTCGGCGCGGGCCTGCGCCTGCCTGCGTTCCTCGTTCTCGGCCTTGCCGCGCAGGGCCCAGGCGTGCGCAAGATTCATCTCGCCCTGGTCGGCCGGCGCCGACGACGCCGGCTTGTGCGGCTTGCCGTGCCGGCCGTTCTTGCGTCGTGGCGGCGCGTTCTTGCGGGTCTGCTTGACGATGCCGCTTTTCAGCAACTGCTCGCGTAGGGATTCGGCCATGGGATCATTCCATCCGGAGGACGGCGGGTTGGATCAATAATGCGGCGGCGGCGGCTCGGAATGCGGATCGTCGCCCAGGCCGGCACGGACCGAGGCCAGCTCGGCACGCAGATCGCGCAGGGTCTGCTCCAGCGCCAGCAATCGGCGCGATTGCTGCGCATCGGCATCGGCCAGCGCATTCACCGTGTCGTCGAGGAAGGTCAGGCGCACCTCCAGCTCGGCCACGCGTTCGCTCAGGGAAGAATCAGGCATGCGGGCTCTCCAGGCTGCGGCCGCGCCCGATGCCGTAATAGGCGATACCCGCTTCCTCGACCATGCGCGGCTCGTACAGGTTGCGCCCGTCGAACAGTACCGCCGGGGCGGAGAGCGCCTTGCCGATGCGGGCAAAGTCCGGGCTGCGGAACGCCTTCCATTCGGTCACCAGGACCAGGGCGTCGGCACCCTCCAGGGCGGCGTAGGGCGCGTCGCACAAAACCAGGTCCTCGCGCGTGCCGTAAATGCGCCGGGTCTCTTCGCGCGCTTCGGGGTCGAAGGCCTGCACGCGGGCCCCGGCCTGCCACAGTGATTCCATCAGGCGCCGGCTGGGCGCTTCGCGCATGTCGTCAGTGTTGGGCTTGAACGCCAGGCCCCACAGGGCCACGGTACGGCCCGCCAGCTTGCCGTCGAAGTGCTTCGACAGCAATTCGAAAAGCCGGTTTTTCTGCGCCGCGTTGACCGCTTCCACCGCCTCGAGCAGGCGCGCATGGTAGCCGTTGGCGCGGGCCGTGCGCTCGAGCGCCTGCACGTCCTTCGGAAAGCACGAGCCGCCATAGCCCGCGCCCGGATAGATGAAGTGGTAGCCGATGCGCGGGTCGATGCCGATGCCCTGGCGCACCCACTCGATGTCGGCCCCCACCCGCTCAGCGATATTGGCCACTTCGTTCATGAAGCTGATCTTGGTGGCCAGCATGGCGTTGGCCGCATACTTGGTCAGCTCCGCCGAGCGTTCGTCCATCACCACCAGACGTTCGTGGTTGCGGTTGAAAGGCGCGTACAGCTCGCGCATGCGCTCCACCGCGCGTTCGCTGGAGGTGCCGACGATGATGCGGTCCGGGCGCATGCAGTCGCGTACGGCATCGCCCTCCTTGAGGAATTCGGGGTTGGACACAACGTCGAAATCCACACTCCGGCCACGCTCGTCCAGGGCGGCCGACAGCGTCCGGCGCACGCGGTCGGCCGTGCCCACCGGCACGGTGGACTTGTCCACGACCACGGTATAGTCGTCGATGTGCTCGCCGATGGTGCGGGCCACGTCGAGCACGTAGCGCAGATCGGCGCTGCCGTCCTCGTCCGGCGGCGTGCCCACGGCGATGAAGACCACCTCGCCGTGGGCCACGGCGGGCGCCGCCTCGGTGGTGAAGGCCAGCCGGCCGGCCGCGCGGTTGCGCGCGACCATGGGTTCCAGGCCCGGTTCGTAGATGGGAACCTCGCCACGCGCCAGGCGTGCCACCTTGTCCGCGTCCACATCCACGCACACCACGTGGTTGCCCATCTCGGCCAGGCATGTGCCGGTGACAAGTCCGACGTAACCGGTACCGAAGATGGTGACTTTCATGCGGGATCATCCTGTGCCGAATCAACGATCCGGCCATTGTAGAAGGCGCGGGCGCAGGCAACCACCGGTACCATGCCATCGGACCAGGATGTCCGCCCCTCGTATCGGCTGCCACCACCGCCCACAGGAAAAGGGGCGGATCGGATCCGCCCCTTCAACGATCAACCGACCAGGAGGTCGTCAACCGCCACTGCTGTTGCTGTCCGACCCCTGCGGCGCCGGCGGCGTCGGCTTGGTGCCTTCCAGCTTCACGTCGAAAACGATCGTGGCGTTGGGCGGAAAGCCGTTCTTGGGCTGCGTGCCGTAGGCCAGACCGGACGGAATCCAGAATTTGTAGTGGCTGCCCACCTGCATCAACTGCAGGCCCTCGCGGAAGCCGGGGATGACGCTGGCCAGCGGGATCGGCATGGATTTGCCGCTCTTGGGATCGGGATGATCCGCCGAGGCGTCGAACTTCTGCCCGTTGAGGAAGCTGCCGACGTATTCCACCTGCACCGTGTCGCTGGGACCCGGACGCGGGCCCGAGCCCTGCTTGAGAATCTTGTACTGCAGGCCCGAAGCCGTGACGTGCACACCCTGTGCCTTGCTGTTCTTGGCCAGGAACGCGGTGCCTTCCTTCTTGTTCTCGGCGGCCACCTGCTCGTACTTGGCCTTGGCCTTGGCCTTCAACTGGGTAAGGAAGGCCTCGCGCACCTTGGTCGCCTCGGCCTTGCTCATGGTCGGCTTCTGGCCCGACAGCGCCGCCTTGACGGCCTGGGCCACGATGGACGGATCGACTTCCTCACGAACGATCGACGGCAGGCTGCTGGCCAGGTCCCACCCCACCACGTAGCTGGCCTTGGACTTGTCGACCTTGGGTGCCGACTTGGACGTGCTCGATTGGGCGAACGCGCCCGCGGACATGCCCAACGTGACGGCAACGGCGGTCGCCAGCAGCGCGGGTCGCAACATTTGCTTCATTCGTGATTCCCTCGGATCAAGATTCGGTATCGGTTGGCGTGGCGCCACTGCGGGAGTGCCGGCCAGTGCGGCATTGTGCTGCCATACAATCCCTTTGGCAACGACTTGGGGCATGGACCCTGCGGGTCCGGAAAGGTTCCGGATGCTTCGGCTGTTTACCGGGGCGTCAGGACCGAGCCGGAATCACGCAGGACAAACGACATGCGGTTTACGACTTATCTCCATGATTCTCATCGGGTCTATAGATCGTATCGCGTAGCGTTGCCTGCAGACTGGCATGAATCCTGACCAACCCGCGCCACAGCACCAGGGCCAGACCGACGCCCACGGCCAGCAGCAGCACCAGCATGCCGCGCGAAGGCAGGATGGCCGAGCCCAGCACCCCGATCAGCAAGGCCAATCCCAACAGGGTCGCCAGCGGAATCAACTGCGCCAGCACCATGCGCATGGCATGCGTGTACTCGCCCGCCATGCGCTCGCGGATTCCCAGCTCGGCCAGCAGCATGCCCAGCGCCTCGGCCTTGCGGTACACGGCAATCAGCATCGGCAACGACAGGAAGAACGCGGCCGCCCAGATGATGGCATGGCGCATCTGCCGGTAAATGCCGAGCCCGGAAAACCAGCGCCAACTGTGCGCATTGATATAGGCCCCCAGCACGAACAAGGCGATCACCAGCACGACATTGACACCGATATGCCACAGGAACCGCCGCAACATGGCCGCGATCGCCGCATTTTCCTCGACCGGCCGCAAACCCTGCAGCCAGCCGCTGTAGCTGTGCGCCAGGGTCCGCAGCGGCCGCGGCACCAGATGCCGGATCCCGTCGATGACGTGGTCGGAGGAGCGCACCAGATACGGCGACACCGCCATGCAGACCACCGACACGGCCACCGCGATGGGATACAGGAACTTGCTGATGGCGCCCAGGGTCAGGCCCAGCGTGGCGATCACGAACGAAAATTCGCCGATCTGCGCCATGCTCAATCCGGTGCGCATCGAGGTGCGCGCATCGTGGCCGGTGATAAACACGCCCAGGCTGACGGCCGTGGTCTTGCCCACGATCACCACCAGCGCGACGACCAGCGCGGGAACCGCGTAATCGAGCAGCAGCCGCGGGTCGATGCGCAAGCCGATGGCCACGAAAAACAGCGCGGCGAACATGTCGCGCAACGGCTCGACCAGGTGCACCACGCGCCCGGAACTGCGCGCCTCGGCCACCACCACCCCGGCCATGAAGGCGCCCAGGGCCACGCTGAAACCCAACCGCGACGCCAGCAGGCTGGCGCCGAAACAGATCCCCAGCACCAGCACCAGCAGGATTTCGTCGCGCCCGTAACCGGCCACGCGATCGATCAGCCGGGGCAGCAGCAGCAATCCCAGCACCATCCCCACCACCACGAACATGCCCAGGTGGCCGATGACGGTAAAGGCCAGGTCCGCCTCCACCGTGCCGCCGATGGCCACTGCGGTCAGCAACGTGATGATCACGATGGTAAGCACATCCTCGGCCACCAGCATGCCGACCACCGTGCGCGCGAACGGCAGGTGCTGAAGCTTGCCCTCGGCCAGGATCTTGCTGGCCACCATGGTCGAGGACAGCGACACGATGGCGCCCAGGAACAACGAGTCCACGCGGTCCCAGCCGAACGCCTGCCCCAGGCCGTACCCGATCCACAGCATCAGGCACACCTCGCCCACGGTGGCCACCAGCACGCCGGTACCCACCTCGCGCATCCGGCGCACGCTGAACTCCAGGCCCAGCGTAAACATCAGCAACACCACACCCAGATTGGAAATGCCGTCGATGGTACGCGGATCGTCCACCAGCACCCCCGGCGTATGCGGCCCGATCAGGATCCCGGCCAGGATGTAACCCAGCAACACCGGCTGGCGCAGGCGATGAAACACCAGCGAAGTCAGTCCTGCCACCATCATCACGATGGCAAGGTCGCGGACGAACCCGATGTCGTGCATAAGCCACTCCCTGCAATACCGCGTACAGTATGCCGCACTCCCGCGGCACCACCAGTCCGCCGGCCGAGGGAATCAGCAGGTGCAGCTGCGGAAATTTCATCCCGGACGGGCGAAAAAGCTTGACGTTGCCGCCCCGTCTCACTAACCTTTCGCGCTTCCAGTGGCGGGGCCATAGCTCAGCTGGGAGAGCGCCTGCATGGCATGCAGGAGGTCGGCGGT
>CAZMMO010000075.1:0-2311 GCA_964567365.1 uncultured Rhodanobacteraceae bacterium
GACAGGCTCGGCGCTCATGGAACGCTGGTGCCGTCGCGCCCGGGTGCGCTCCTACAAATGAGGTTCTGAGCGTTGAGCCCGTCGCGCCCGGGTGCGCTCCTACATGTCTATATCCCGGGTCGGGCAAATCACCGCGCTCCCTGCATTTCGGCGTAACATGCGCTAGCGTATGGTCAAACTCGCGGGCCCGGCCCGGCCCGCTCCACAAGACAAGGGAATTCCCCATGTTTCGTCTGCGTCATCTGAGCGGCGCCATCGTGGCCGCCATCGCCTTCAGCACCGCCGTCCAGGCCGGCACGACCGATTTCGACCACATGGTGGTCATCGGCGACAGCCTCAGCGACAACGGCAATCTTTCCCTCGCCTCGGGCGCGCAACAGCCCAGCCGTTTCACCACCAATCCCGGCAAGGTCGCCGTCGAGAACATCGCCGACCACTACGGGCTTGCCCTGACTCCCTCGGTGGCCGGGGGCAACGACTACGCCTTCGGCGGCGCCCGCGTCGACGTGGCGGCCGGCGGCGGCGCCGTCCCGTCCCTGACCGCGCAATGGGCCGGCTACCTGGCCGCCGCGGGCGGCCACGCCGATGCCCGCACGCTGTATTCGGTGTGGGGCGGAGCCAACGACATCTTCTACTACGTCCAGGCGGCCGCGATCGGCGCCTCGACGCCGCAGCAGACGCAGGCCGGCGTGGCGACGGCGGCCCAGCAGGAGCTGGCCCTGCTCGGCAGCATGCATGCCGCGGGTGCCCGCTACGCCCTGGTCTTCAACCTGCCCGAC
This sequence comes from uncultured Rhodanobacteraceae bacterium, assembly GCA_964567365.1. Taxonomy (GTDB): domain Bacteria; phylum Pseudomonadota; class Gammaproteobacteria; order Xanthomonadales; family Rhodanobacteraceae; genus Oleiagrimonas. The sequence goes on from CAZMMO010000075.1 coordinate 780, forward strand.
ATCGGCAAGACGCCCGCGGCCGCCCTGCAGGGACCGGCCGCCCAGCAGGCCCTGGCCCAATTGTCGCTGCTGTACAACGGCACGCTCGACGGCGGCCTGAACCAGCTTTCCGACCAGGGCCTCAACGTGGTGCCGGTGGACGTGTACGCCCTGTTCAACGAGGTCATCGCCGAGCCTTCGAAGTTTGGTTTCGACAACGTCACCACACCGGCCTGCGGCACGGGCTCGACCTCGCTGCTGTGCGGCCCGCAGGGCTCCGGCGCGCCATACACCTACGCGGCCGGCACCGACCAAAGCTATCTGTTCGCCGACGGCGTGCACCCGACCACGGCCGCGCATGCCATGCTGGCGCAATACGTCATCGCCGAACTGAACGCGCCCGGGCAGGTGTCCCTGCTGGCCGAGGCGCCGCTGGCGGCGGCCCATGCCCACCTGGGCATCCTGCGCGAGCAGATGCGCATCGACGATGCCGGCGGCGCCACGCGCCTGTTCGCCGGCATCCGCTACGGCAAGCAGCGCCGCGACGCCACCAGCAACTCGCCCAAGGCCGACAGCCGCAACGTCAACCTGGCCCTCGGCGTGGACGTGGCCACCGGCGATCATTTCAACGTCGGCGCGGCCCTGGGCCTGGCCCGCGACCACGCCGACATCGCGGGCAATGCAGGAGGCTACCGGCTCGACTCGATCATCGCCTCGGGCTACGCCCGGTGGCATCGCGGCGGCGGCTATCTCGGGGCCCATGTCGGTTTTGCCCAGCTCAGCTACAACGATGTCGACCGCCGCTTTCCCATCGGCGGCCTGTTGCGCACCGAAACGGCGCAGACCGACGGTTCCCAGCTGTTGGCCGGGATCGGCGGCGGCTTCCGCTTCGGCGCCGGCGGTCTGCAGACCGGTCCGTTTGCGCGCCTCCAGTGGCAGCGCGTCCGCGTCGACGGTTTCAGCGAGGACGGCGACGACAGCTCGGCCATGTGGTTCGGCCGCCAGCAGCGCGATGCCCTGGTGGCCACGCTCGGCTGGCAGATCGAGGGCCACTGGAAGGTTGGCAACGCCACGTTGCGGCCATGGCTCAGCGCGGGCTGGAACCACGACAGCGAGGCCGATCCGCGCCCGGTACGCGCGGGGCTGTCCGGCATGCCCGGCAGCTTCGCCCTGACCGGCTATCTTCCCGACAGCGGCTGGGCCAGTGCGGACCTGGGCCTGAGCGCCGACCTCGGCGACGCCACCAGCACCTGGGTGGCCTACCATGGCCGCTTTGCCGACAGCCATCAGCGCCTGGACAGCTTCACCATCGGCTTCAAGGTGGCGTTCTGACGGTTCGTGCCGGGGCGGCGGGAATGGAAGAGGCGAAGCAACGAAAAAGCCGCCCGTTTCGGGGCGGCTTTTTCGTCATCCCCGGACCCGGTCCGGGACCGGGGAAACGACCGCTTACTTGCTCTTGCTAGCCTTGGTGAACATCGCCTCGGCATCCTTGTGCAGGCTGGCGGCGGTATCGGCGTCCAGGGTCGTGGTCTTGCCGTCGACCACCTTGTCCT
>CAZMMO010000075.1:2411-8926 GCA_964567365.1 uncultured Rhodanobacteraceae bacterium
CTGGCGGCGGTATCGGCGTCCAGGGTCGTGGTCTTGCCGTCGACCACCTTGTCCTTGAGTACCAGTTGGCCCTGCTCGTCCCAGCCGGCACGGTCGATCTCGTGCGGCTTGGCGCTCTCGCTGGCTTTCTTCTGCTGTACCACGACCCAGGGCTTGCCGTCCTTGTAGGCGAAGTCGGTCCGGGTGAAGCCTTGCTTGCCGTAGTCGGCCAATTCACGGACAAACAGGACCTTGTCGCTGTCCTTGTCGCGGAACACCTGCCAGCCACGCGAGACCTTCTTGCTCAACGAGGTGCCCTTGCTCACCTTCATGCCGCCGATCTGCTGCTCGACCTTCTTGTAGGCCGCCAGCATCTTCTCGCCCGGCGTGGGCACCGCCACCAGGCGGATGTTGGCCTGGTTGGAGGCTCCCTTGGTCAACACCGGGGCCTGCAGGGGCATGGTGTAGTGGCGGATGCCGTCGACGATCTCGGCCTGCACCACGTACAGGTCGGCCGCGTTGATCTGGTCCGGCGTGAGGTCGAACTTGAACTGGTACGGCAGCGACGGAATCGGCGACACCTTCTTGCTGTCCAGCGGCGCCGCGTTGCGCGCGGACACGTCCACCAGCTTGATGGTGAGCACCGCCTTGTCCGAAAGCTCGTGCGGCGAGCTCAGGCTGATCGTGCCGCTGACGCTGGAAGCCGCGGCTGCGGGTTCGCCGGACGTGGATCCATTGTGCGCCACGGACTGTCCTTGCCCATTACCGGAGCCGCCGCTGCAACCGGCAAGGCCAAGTGCCGCCAATACGGCCAGTGACAAAACCATCGTGCGCATGGGTGTGAACCTCTCATCGAACTCGTGGGGAAGCTACGGAAGACATGGACGTCGGGCCCGCTTTCCGCAGGGGAAGGCTTCAAGCATAGCGGCAAATTGCCTGTGGCAACAAGACCATGGCGGCCCCCGCGCCCTGCCCGCCCGCGGCCGCATTTTTCGCGGTGTGGGCGGATCCCGCCCCGGCAGGCCTCCGCATCCGCACGCCGACGCACCGCCGGAGCATGCGCCCTGCCGGGCGCACCCAAAAAAAAGCGCCACCCTTGCGGGTGGCGCTGAACCGGTGAACCACGGGGGTTCGTGCTCGGTAATGATCCGCGATCAGTAGTCGTAGGACACCGACAGGCGGATGTAGCGGGGCGGCTCCATGGCCACCGCACTGGTGGTCACGTTCGACACCGGGGTGTGGAACGTGTTGCTCACCGTGTGCGGGCTGGCCACCAGGCTGGCCGAGGTCTGCAGCGTGTTCTGCTCGTTGAGCACGTTGAACACGAACAGCTTGAAGGCCAGCTTGTGGTCGGCGAAGGCCGGCGCGTAGCGCACGCCCAGGTTCAACATGTGCAACCAGGGGGTGTGCCCGGCGTACGGACCGTCACTGCCCGGATGCACGATCTGGCCCGCGCACCAGTGGTAGTTGCCCGAACCGCCGCCGTTGTAGCCGGTCGGATCGCCCAGGGCATCGGTCCCGGTGTAGCCCAGGCACTCCTGCGGCGCGCCGGACTGGATCCGCGCGGTAGCGGACACCAGCCATTCCGGCGTGATCTGGTAGCTGCCGCGGAAACGCAACACCTGCTCGCGCGTGGAGAGCAGCTCGCCATACGAGCCTTCCATCAGCGGGCCCGAATCCCAGTCCTCGGTCTTGGACACGTCGGCCTGGCCGAAGTCCGGACGCACCTGGCCGGTGGTGTTGCCACGGGCATGGGTGAAGGTGTAGTCGACGCGGCCGAACCACTTGCCGTCGAACGGATGGGCAAAGTACAGGTTCAACGACGCGTACTTCCGGGTCGGCTTGCGCGGATAGCCCCAGTCCTCGAAGGACATCGGCACCGTCACGTAGCTGCCGTCGTCGCTGTTTTGCACCAGGAACTGGCTGGTACGGCCCGGGTTGATCAGGCGGCAGGCGCCGGCGACGAACAGCGAGTTGTAATACGTGCCGCCATTGCCGTAGAAATTCGCCGCCTTCGAGTCACTCATCTGTGCGCTCTGCGGGATCAGGCCCATGTCCTTCATCTTGTTGAAGACCGCACCGGGCATGCACTCATCGTCGATGGAGGCCTTCAGCTCGCGGTAGCTCAGCTTGGCGCCGTAGGTCCACTGCTGGCCCAGCCGGGCGTCGAAACCGACGTTGAACTGGTCGATGTACATCGGCTTGAGGTTCTGCGACACCACCTGCTTGGGATCCTTGGGACCGCCGAACTCGCCATCGGGAGAATTGAAGCCATTGAGCGGGGTGAGGTCGAGCGGAACGCCGGTGTTGGGATCAATCCCGCCGTAGGTGAAGTTCTGCCGCACAAAGGTGGAGTTGACCGCCGCGCGGTTGGCCGCGTTGGTCGGCAGGGCCAGGTAGTAGCGGCCCGCGTTGCCGTAGATCTTCAGGCTGGAGTCGCCGAACACGTCCCAACTCACGCCCAGGCGCGGTTCCCACTGGTTCTTCTCGTCGACGAAGGCCTGGCCGAGGTTGTTGTAGTTGGTGAAGTGGTCGTTGCGCAGGCCGAGGTTCAGCAGCACGTCCGGCGTGACCTGCCACTTGTCCTGCAAGTAGTAGGCATTCTGGCGTACCGACATGCCGCCAATGGACGCGATGTTGCGCCACTGCACGTAATACTGGCTGCCCTGGACATGGTAGATCCACTGCGAGCCGTCCACCGGCGCGTTGTTGGTGGGCACCACATCGGCCGGCGCGTTGCCGCCGGTGCTGATGCCGCCCTGATACTGCGCGTTGTAACGCATGTTGTCGATGCCGACGCCCAGGGTGTGGTTACCCAGCACGTAGGTGAAGTCGGCGCGCAGGCCGTGGGTGGACAGGTGCGACATGGGCGAGAGCACCGTCGTGTTCGACTGCGGCGTGATGATGCCCACGTTGGGGTCGACCCCCGGTCCCCAGTACTGCGGGTCCTGGCTCGAACCGTTGCCGATGAAAGGGGTGCTGGTCGGCACGCCGTAGTACACCGGATTGCTGAATTCGCCCTTGCCGTACAACACGCTCAGGGTGGCGTTTTCGGTGATGTAGCTGGTGTAGTGGGCGATCAGGAAGCGGGCGTCGTTGACACGCTGGTCGTTGGGCACCTTGAAGCCCTGGGCGACGAAATTGTCGTTGTCGTAGTAGTACGTCGCGCCCTGCCCGTCCTTGGAGTTGTCCTGCAGGAAGGTAGCCTCGAAGATGTTGCTGTCGTTGATGTTCCAGTCCAGCTTGCCGTAGAACTTGGTTTCGTGGTTGCTCTCGTACTGCACCTGCGGATTGGTGACCGAGGCGACATTGGTCTGCTGGCCCTTGGTCTGTTCCACATCCAGGAAAACGAACAGCTTGTCCTTGATCAGCGGGCCACCCACGTAGGCCGTGTAGGTGGTATCCCATTCCTTGTTGTCACCGCGGTAGCGGCGCAGCGCGCCCGGAGTGTAGTTGGGCGCATGCGAGAACACGGAAGAGCCCGGAATGGGATTGCCATCCTTGTCCAGGACGGGGCCGAAATCACCGGAGGGAAGCTTCTGCTCCGGGTAGTACAGGCTCTTGGGCGAGGCTTCCAGCGAACGCGGCCGCCACACGATCTGGCCGCCGAAATGCCACTGGTTGGTGCCGCGCTTGCCGGTCTGGCTGATGACGCCGCCGTCGGCGCGGCCGTACTTGGCGCTGAAACCGCCCGACAGCGTCTGCTGCTGGGCGATGGCGCCGTAGGGCAGCTGGAAGCCGCCGATGTTGCGGTACGGTTCGCCGGTGTTGTAGCCGTTCACGTAATAGGCGTTCTCGGAAACGCTGGAACCGCCGAAGTTGATGCCGCGGTTGAAGAAGGTGCTGCCCAGCACGGTACCCGGCGACAGCAGGGCGATCGACTCGGCGTTGCGGCCGATCGGCAGCTTGGCCAGGTCGGCGGCGGTGATGGTCTGGGTGTCGTGGACCTGGGTCACGTCGATGGCGGGCAGGGCGTTGGCCGTGACCTCCACCGCGCCCAGGCTCTGGGCCGCCTGCTGGTTGGCGAAGCTGACCGCAACGCCGCCGCCGACCTGGATGTCGACGTTGTTGCGCGTGGCGACCGTCTGCCCGTCCTTCTGCAGGGTCACCGTGTAGGTGCCCAAGGGCAGGTGACTGACGGTGTAGGTGCCGTCGGCGCCCACGGTGACGGTACGGGTCGCGCCCGTGTTGCTGACGACCTGGACCGTGTCACCGGCCGGTGCGGTGCCGAAAATGTCACCGCTGGTGGCCTGGCCATAGGCCAGACCGGAAATGCCCATGCCCACGGCAAGGGCCACCACGAGGGCGTTGCGCCGGGGCAGGGCCCGGCGGATCGAACGACGTGTACTTTTCATTAGTGAACTCTCCCCAGACAAGCCATCAAGGCTGCTGAAAACAAGATGCGGTGAACCGGGGCAACCCCGGGCCACCTCAAGCACTCGACAACGACGGTCCCGCAAGCCTGTTCGAAGACATCTCCCACAGATGTCCGGCCTGTCCGGGGCCTCCGCTGCCAACTTGCAACGGCACCATGCAAAAATGAAAAAGGTTATGCCAAACGGTCATGCATGGGCTGTTCGCATCGGCACGCTACTGCCCCACTAACGTGATGTCAACACTTTCTTAGCAAATCGATGCGGCAGCGTATGGCTGCGAGCAAGAAATGAGGCGTGGAGAGCTATTTGGCTTAATGAATTCTTAATAATGTGGATAAATCGTATACGCCATCGTGAAGACAACCGGGCTCCGGCCGTCCATCCCCAAACAGAGGCGACCAAAGTCGAATCCGTAAAACCGGCCACGTCCGGGTGCCTCCCTGCGACGGGATCGTGTCTTCATCGTAGGAGCGCACCCGGGCGCGACGGGCTCAGCGCTCATGGAGCGCTGATGTGTCGCGCCCGGGTGCGCTCCTACAACAGGCAGCCGATGTCGGCGATGGCCAGGAACCGCGTCTTCAACTGCGTCAGCAGGGCAATGCGGTTGGCGCGGACCCGGGGGTCCGGGTCCATGACCAGGACCTGGTCGAAGAACGTGTTCACGGGGGGTTCGAGGGCAGCCAGACGCGTCAGCGCGGCCGCATAGTCGCCGGCCTGCACGGCCTGTTCGCTGTCGCTGCGGGCCGCCTCGAGGGCCTCGGCCAGGTGGCGCTCGGCCGCATGGTCGAACAGGGCGGGGTCCACTTCGGCACCCGCGGCCCCGCCCGCCTCGGCCTGCTTGCGCAGGATGTTGCCCACCCGCTTGTTGGCGGCGGCCAGGCTGGCGGCCTCGGGCCGGCGGGCAAACCCGGCCACGGCGCGCAGGCGGCGGTCGAAGTCGGGCAGGGTCGCCGGACGCACGGCCGCCACGGCCTCGAACACGCCGTGGCCGAAACCCTGGTCCGCATAGTATCCACGCAGGCGCTCGAGCACGAAGGCACCCAACTGTGCACGCAGGTCGGCACGACGGGCCCCGGCTTCCAGGGTCCGCGGCTGGCCCTCCTTGCCGGGCTTGAGTCCGGCGGCGAGGGCCGGTTCCGGAATCAGTTCCAGCGCCTCGCGGAAGGCCGCGTCGAGATCGATGGCCAGGCCGCCCTCGATCAGGGTGCGCGCCAGGCCCAGCGCGGCGCGGCGCAGGGCAAAGGGATCCTTGTTGCCGGAAGGCTTCATGCCCACGGCGAAAATGCCGCACAAGGTGTCCAGACGCTCGGCCACAGCCAGCACGCGGGCCACCTCGCCCCAGGCGATGCGGTCGCCGGACTGGCGCGGCATGTAGCACTCGTCGAGCGCATCGGCCACGGCCTCGGGCTCGCCCTGGGCAGCCGCGTAATAACGCCCCATCACGCCCTGCAATTCGGGGAATTCGCCGACCATGCGGGTCACCAGGTCGCACTTGGCCAGGCTGGCCGCGCGCGTGGCCAGGCCCGCATCGACGCCGACGCGGTTGGCGATCACGCGCGCCAGCTCGGCGACGCGGCAGGTCTTGTCCCACAGGCTGCCGAGCGATTTCTGGTAGGTAACCCCGGCCAGGTCCTTTTGCCATTGGTCCAGCGGGGTCTTGAGGTCTTCCTGGTAAAAGAACTGGGCGTCGGCGAAGCGCGGGCGAATGACGCGCTCGTAGCCCCGGCGGATTTCGTCCGCATCGGTCGACTCGATGTTGGCGATGCCGATGAAGTGTTCGCTCAACGTGCCATCGGCGTCGAAGACCGGCACGAACTTCTGGTTGGTTTCCATGGTGGTGATGAGCGCCTCGGCCGGCACGGCGAGAAATTCGCGCTCGAAGGCACAGGCGACGGCCACCGGCCATTCGGTGAGGTTGGCCAGTTCGTCGAGCAGGCTCTCGGACAGGCGCGGCTGCCCCGCGGCGGTCACGCGCGCGACTTCGTCGCGGATCCTGCGGCGGCGCTCGGCCGGATCGGCCAGCACATGCGCGTTGCGCATGGCCTCCAGCCAGGCATCGGCGTGGGCGATCTCGACGGCATCGGGATGGTGAAAGCGGTGGCCGCGCGAGCTGCGCCCGCTCGCCAGCCCCATCAATTCGACATCCACCACCTGCTCGCC
>CAZMMO010000076.1:0-8869 GCA_964567365.1 uncultured Rhodanobacteraceae bacterium
CTCTCGTTTCTCACTTCTCTTCACTCATTTCTCGCTTTTTCGCTCCGACTCCCAGGGCGCCGATCAGGACCACGCTGAAAAAGCTTTCCAGCAGCGCGGGCAGGCGCGCGGCCGGGAGGCTCCAGGCCGTACTGATGCCGTGGGCGAAATAGAACAGGGCGATGATGCCGGCCCACAGCAGGGCCCGCGACGGGCGGCGCATGGCCAGCAGCGGCAGCAGCAAGGGCAGTGTGGCCACCGTGGCCGCCAGCGCCGCCGAACCCTGCACCGGCGGGTGCCATCCGGCGTGCCAGACCACCTGCAGGAGCGCCAGCGCCGCCCAGGCGGCAAAGCCCGTCTGCCGCGTACGGCGCACGTGTGCCGGAAGGACGGAAGCGCTCATGGTAGCGACGCCTGCAGCCGCCGGGTGATATCTGCCAGACGGCGGCCGAGCGCGCGCGTCAGGATGCGTTCGTGTTCGCTGATCGCGTTTTCGCCCCGGGCGCCGGCCACGTGGCTGGCGCCGTACGGCGTGCCGCCGCTTTGCGTGGCCGTCAGTGCCGGTTCGGTGAAGGGGATGCCCAGCAGCAGCATGCCGTGATGGAACAGCGGATTCATCATCGACAGCAGAGTCGATTCCTGCCCGCCGTGCATGGTCGAGGTGGAGGTGAACACGGCGGCCGGCTTGCCGGCCAGGGTGCCCGAGGCCCACTCGGCGGCGGTGCCGTCGAGGAAGTGTTTCAGCGGGGCGGCCATGTTGCCGAAGCGGGTCGGACTGCCCAGGGCCAGCGCGGCGCATTCGGCCAGGTCGGCGCGCACGACGTAGGGTGCGCCCCGGTCCGGTTCGGGCGGATGGGCCACTTCGGTCACCGGTGCCACCGGCGGCACCTGCCGCAACCGGGCCCGCATGCCGGGCACTTCCTCGATACCGCGGGCCAGCAGGCGCGCCAGTTGCGCCACATGACCGTGCCGGCTGTAGTAAAGCACCAGGATTTCGTCGCTCATGGGTATCTGCAGGGTGTCCGCGGGCAGGGTCGCATGCCCGTATCGTCAGGAAGCCGGAAGTGAATCGGTGCGGCGCGACAAGGCCACGTGACACGCCATTTGCGCTAGTGTAATGCCTCGTCCGTCCCTGCCGCACGAGGCGTCCATGGCCCTGCAATTCGATCGCGACCGCATGCGTGCCTTCGGCCGGTTCGTGTGGCGGCGCTTTGTCGACGACAAGTGCTTCGAGACGGCCGGCGCGCTGTCCTACACCACCCTGTTCGCCCTGGTGCCGCTGACGGCGGCGGTGTTCGGCATACTCACCGCGCTGCCGGCGTTCGACGGCCTGAGCGCCCGCCTGCAGCATTTCGTGTTCAGCAACTTCGTGCCGGCGGCAGGCAGGGCGGTGCAGCATTACCTGCTGCAGTTTGCCGGCAACGCCAGCAAGCTCACCACCATCGGCATCGTGGTGTTCCTGCTTTCGGCGCTGGCGATGATGGCCAACATCGAGGAACGCTTCAACCGCATCTGGCGCGTGGCGGTCCGGCGCTCGCCGGTGTCGCGGTTCCTGATGTACTGGGCGGCGCTGACCCTGGGTCCCCTGCTGGTGGTGGCCGGCCTCACCCTGACTTCCTACGTGACCGCCTTGCCGTTGCTCGGGCACGTGGGCTCGCACTGGGTTGTGCACCGTTACCTGTGGGGCGTGCTGCCGTTCGTGGTGACCCTGGTGGGCCTGTTCGCCATGTACGTGCTGGTGCCCAACCGGCAGGTGCCCTGGCGCTATGCGGGTATCGGAGCGCTGTTGGCGGCGCTGTTGTTCGCGTTTGCCAAGTGGGCGTTCGCCACCTACGTGCGCAGCGTGCCTTCGTATCAGCAAATCTATGGTCAATTGGCGGTGATCCCCATTTTCCTGGTGTGGGTATACCTGTCGTGGGTGATCGTGTTGCTGGGCGCATCGATCACCGCCTCCCTGTCCGCGTTCGAGTACCGGCCCCGACAGTGCCACCTGCCGGCCGGTTGCGAATTCCTGGGCCTGATGCATCTGCTCAAGCACCTTGCCGACGCGCAGCGCCAGGGGCGCGGCATGAGCGAGGAGGCGCTGCTGCACTGCGAACCGTTCATGACCGACGATCTGCTGCAGCGCTACCTCGGCGACCTGCAGCGGGAGAACCTGATCCGTTGCGCGCAGGACGATACCTGGGTGGTGGTGCGCGACCTGGACCGGGCTTCGTTGGCCGATCTGTACACGGCCGGGAAATACCATCTGCCCCTGGATGAAGTGGCCCGGGGCCTGATGGGGCGGGACCTGCCACCGGCCTTGTCCGTGGCGCTGACCGGGTTGGCCCGCGACCTGCACGGAGGCCTGGAGAAACCGCTGGGAGCCATGTTCCAGCCACGGCAGGACGCCTCGCCGGCGACCCCGACATCCATCCGGAGCCGATCATGATCAGGTCGTCCGTTTTCCGCACGTTCACCCGGGTGGCATGGGCGCTTGGCGTGGCTGCCGCGCCGTCGTCCGGTGTCCTGGCCGCTTCGGCGCAAGCGGCAGCGCCCGCTCCCGCCCTGTCGGTGCCGACGCTGGCCGGCGACCATTTCGACCTGGCGGCGCAACGCGGCAAGTGGGTCGTCATCAACTACTGGGCCACCTGGTGCAGCCCCTGCATCAAGGAAATGCCGGCCCTGTCGGCGTTCGTGTCCGCGCATCGCGACGTGACCGCCATCGGCCTGGCCTACGAGGACCAGCCGCTGAAAAACATCCGCGCCTTCCTGCGCAAGCACCCGGTGCACTATGCCGTGGCCCGCGTCGACCCGATGCACCCGCCGGCGGGCATCGCGGCACCGAGCGTGTTGCCCACCACCTATCTGGTGGCTCCGGATGGCCATCTGGCCAAGACCTTCATCGGACCGCTGGACCTGGATGCCCTGGGCCGCATCATCGCCGCGGGGAAGGCCGCGCCGTGAGCTGTATGCGCTTCGTGGTATCGGGCCGGGTGCAGGGCGTGTTCTTCCGCGCGTCCACCCGCGAGCGCGCCCTGGCGCTGGGGCTGACCGGGCATGCCGTCAACCGGGATGACGGATGCGTGGAAGTACTGGCCTGCGGCGACGATGCCGCGTTGGAGACCTTGCGCCAGTGGTTGTGGCGCGGGCCGGCGCAGGCACGCGTCAGCGGAGTGGAGTGCACGCCCCGACCGATGCCCGCGCCGGTGCCCGAGGATTTCACCACCGGCTGAACGCGAGCCGGGTGGACCGCCTCTGCTCTGCGGGGAGGGCGTACACTGGCCGCATGATCCGCGACATCCTGAAAATGGGCGACCCGCGCCTGCTGCGCATCGCGCCGGAAGTGCCGGCGAGCATGTTCGACAACGGCGAACTGGAAACGCTGGTCTCGGACATGTTCGACACCATGGTGCACGCCGGCGGCGTGGGCCTGGCGGCGCCCCAGATCGGCGTGAACCTGCAGGTGGTGATCTTCGGTTTCGAGGCCAACGCGCGTTATCCGCAGGCCCCGGCGGTGCCGCGTACCGTCCTGGTCAACCCGGTGGTCACGCCGCTGAGCAAGGACATGCTCGAGGACTGGGAAGGCTGCCTGTCCGTGCCGGGACTGCGCGGCATGGTCAGCCGCTTCACCATGGTCCGCTACACCGGCCTGGACGCTTCGGGCCAGCCCATCGAGCGGACCGCCGAAGGCTTCCACGCGCGCGTGGTGCAACACGAGTGCGACCACCTGATCGGCCGCCTGTATCCCTCGCGCATCACCGACTTCAGCAAGTTCGGCTTCACCGACGTGCTGTTTCCCGAGACCGCGCCGGCGCAGGCCTGATCCGGTCCGGGCTTGCCCCGGATCTCTTTCGGCGGGTCGTTGCGCCGCAACCTCAGCGCACTGTGGCCAGGCGCTGGCGGTGCAGGTTGATGTCCGTGCGCAGGGTCTGCGCGGCCTCGCGTGCGGCGGCGGCGTAGTCGGTGCCGGAGGAGGCGTAGAGGATGGCGCGCGAGGAGCTGATGATCAGCCCCGTGCCATCCGCGGTCAGGCCGTTTTTCAGCACGGCCTCGACGTCGCCGCCCTGGGCGCCGATGCCAGGAACCAGCAGCGGCATGTCGCCGATCTTGCCGCGGATGTGGCCCAGTTCCTCGGGGTAGGTGGCTCCGGCGACCAGCGCGCAGTTGCGATGGGCGTTCCAGCGCCGGGCAATCGTTTCGGCCACGCGCAGGTACAGCGGCTCGCCGCCGCAATCGAGGTTCTGGAAATCCGCGCCGCCGGGATTGGAGGTGCGGCAGAGCAGGATCACGCCCTTGTCCGGACGCTCCAGGAATGGTTGCACCGAATCGTGGCCCAGGTACGGATTGGCGGTCACGGCATCGGCCCGGTAGCGGTCGAAGGCCTCCTCGGCATAGTGCTGCGCGGTGGAACCGATGTCGCCGCGCTTGGCGTCGAGGATGACCGGGATGCCGGGATGCCGGTCGTGGATGTGGGCGATCAGGCGTTCCAGCGCGCCCTCCGCGCCACGCGCGGCAAAGTGCGCGATCTGCGGCTTGAAGGCGCACACCAGGTCGGCTGTGGCGTCGGCGATGGCGGCGCAGAAGGTGAAGATCGCGTCCTCGTCGCGGACCAGCGCCTGCGGGAAGCGCGCAGGGTCCGGGTCGAGCCCGACGCAGACCAGGGAATCGTTGGCTTGCCAGGCATTGCGCAGTTGTTGCAGGAAGGCCATGGGGTTCCCCGTTGCGGACACGACTGAACTGGCGACCCCGACAGGATTCGAACCTGTGACCTGCCGCTTAGGAGGCGGCTGTTCTATCCAGCTGAACTACGGGGCCGTAAGCCGCATATTGTGGCATGAAGCGTTCATCGGATGCCCGCCTTGGCGCGCTCGGGTGTGTTTCTACCGCGTTGCGGACTGCGCCTGTTGCAGCATCCGGCGGGCGTGCGCCAGGGTTTCGCGGGTGATTTCGATGCCGCCCAGCATGCGCGCCAGTTCCTCGCGGCGGGCTCCGGTGTCCAGGGTGGTGACGGCCGTATAGGTCGTGTCGCCGGTGGCGTGCTTGTCGACCTTGAGATGCCGGTGCCCCTGCGCGGCCACCTGCGGCAGGTGGGTCACGCACAGCACCTGACGGCATTCACCCAGGGCGCGCAGCTTTTGTCCCACGATCTCGGCAACGGCGCCGCCGATGCCGGCATCGACTTCATCGAAGACCATGGTGCCGACATCGTCCAGCCCCAGCGCGGCCACCTCGATGGCCAGGCCGATGCGCGCCAGTTCGCCGCCGGAGGCAACCTTGCGCAGGGGCCGCGGGGGCTGGCCCGGGTTGGCGCTGACCAGGAATTCGCAGCGCTCGCGGCCCTGCGGATCGGGGTCCGCGCCGGCCTGCGCATCCAGCCGGACCTCGAAGCTGCCGCCGCGCATGCCCAGTTCCTGCATCAGTTCTCCGACCTTGTCGCCCAGGGTGTCGGCGGCCCTGGCGCGGGCCTTGCCCAGCGTATCGGCCAGGCGCGCGTATTCGTCGGCCTGTTGCTTGCGCTCGGCGTGCAGCTTGTCCAGGGTGGCGCCGGCGTCCTCCAGTTCCTGCAATTGTGCGCCCATGGCTCCGGCCTTGTCCTGCAGTTCGCCGGGAGGGATCCGGTGGCGGCGTGACAGTTCGTGCAGGCGGGCCAGGTGCGCGTCGATTTCGGCGTAGCGCTGGGGGTCGAGATCGACGCCCAGGGCATAGTGGTTGAGCGCGTCCGCGGCCTCGCCAAGCTGGATGCCGGCGCTGGAAACCAGTTCGCAGGCCGGTTGCAGGCGCTCGTCCAGGGCCGCCAATTGCTCCAGTTCGCTTTGCACGCGTGCCAACAGGGGCTGCACGGCGGTGTCGGCATCGCCGTCGAGCATCTGCGTGACGCCCTGGCAACCTTCGAGCAGGCGGTCGGCGTTGGCCAGGCGTTTGTGGTCGCCCTCCAGTTCGGCCAGTGCCTCGGGCGAGAGCGCCCATTGCTGCAACTGGTCCAGTTCGTGGCGCAGCAGTTCGATTTGCCGCTGGCGGTCCTCGCCGCCGGTGAGCGCGCGTTGGCGGGCGCCCAGTTCGTGCCAGCGGCGGGCGCAAGCGCGGATTTTTTCCAGCGTGGCGTGGTTCTCGGCAAAGGCATCCAGCAGCTCCAGCTGGTGCTGGCGCGAGAGCAAGGCCTGGTGTTCGTGCTGGCCGTGGATGCCCAGCAACCGTTGGGTCAGCTCCGACAATTGCGCGAGCGTGGCGCCGCGGCCGTTGATCCAGGCCCGCGAGCGGCCGTCGCTCTTCAATACGCGGCGCAGTTGGCAGTTGTCGTCGTCGTCGAGCTCCTCCTCCTGCAGCCAGCGCCGCGCCGCCGCCAGGCCGGCCAGATCGAAGTCGGCCTGCAGCTCGGCACGCGCCGCGCCGATGCGGATCATGCCGCTGTCCGCGCGGGCTCCCGACAGCAGCATCAACGCGTCCACCAGCAGGGATTTGCCGGCGCCGGTCTCGCCGGTAACGGCGGTCATTCCGGGGCCGAAATCGATCTCGATTTCCTCCACGACGGCAAAGTTGCGAACGGACAACGTGGTGAGCATGGCCATGCGTTGCGGGACGGGACAAGGTCCGGTGCACGGATGATAACGGACCTCGCCACCTTGCATATCCCGCCATCTGGCACTATTGATGTCCGGGAGACTTCGCGATCCGTTCCATGAGCGCATCCTTCAACCCCGACATCGACCAGCGCGCACGCAACCTGCTGCGATCCCTGGTCGCACAATACCTGGCCGACGGCGAGCCGGTCGGCTCGCGCACGCTGGCCAAGTCCTCCGGGCTCCACGTCAGTCCGGCCACCATCCGCAACATCATGGCGGACCTGGAGGAGATCGGCCTGGTGACCTCGCCGCACACCTCGGCCGGGCGCATTCCCACGCCGCGCGGCCTGCGCCTGTTCGTGGACAGCCTGGTCGAGTTGAAGCCTCTGTCCGAACGCGATCTGGCGCATCTCCGCCGCGGCATGTCCGGCGCCCCCGGCACGGCGCGTGACATCATGAGCAGCACCTCCAGCCTGCTTTCGGCCGTGACGCGCTTCGTCGGCGTGGTCACGGTGCCGCGGCAGGGCGATTTTCCGCTGCGGCACATCGACTTCGTGCCGCTGGCCGAGAGCCGGGTGCTGGTCATCCTGGTGTTTTCCGACAACCAGGTGCAGAACCGCGTGGTGCAGCTGAGCCATCCCTTGTCGACCTCCGCCCTGGAGCGCGCCGCCAATTACCTGAACAGCCATTTTGCCGGATTGCGCCTGGAGGCCATCCGTGCCCAGTTGCTGCGCGAATTGCGCGAAGCCGGCAGCGACCTCAACCGCGTGCTGAGCGCGGCCGTGGAACTGGCTTCGGTCTCGTTTGCCGCCGAGGGCGAGGACGACGTGCTGGTCAGCGGCCAGACCAACCTGATGGGCTACGAGGAAATGGCCGACATCGGCCGCCTGCGCGAGCTGTTCGAAGCCTTCCAGCGCAAGCGCGAGATGCTGCAGCTGATGGAAATGTGCGCCCAGGCCCAGGGCGTGCAATTGTTCATCGGCGAGGAATCCGGCCATGCCGCGCTGGACGGGTGCTCGGTGGTCACGGCGTCCTACGGCTCCAACGGCCGCGTGCTCGGATCGGTCGGCGTGATCGGACCCACGCGCATGGCCTACGAGCGGGTGATCCCGGTGGTCCAGGCCACGGCCGAACTGCTGGGCGACGCCCTCGCGCGGGTGTCTTCGCGTACCTGAACCGCCCGTGCCCGCGCACCGGATTGCGCGTGCGGCCTTGAATCGGGCGTGCCTGCCCCTATAACCGGCTCGGTAGGCGGAAAAAATTCCGCATTTTGTCAGGTCGGCGACATGCCGGCCGTTTGCCGATGTCCGGAGCCAAGATGGAACACACCCGACCCGATAAGCCCGAACAACCACCCGCCGATGTCGAAACCGCCACCGACGAAACGTCGGACGCCGGGATCGAGACCCTTGCCGCCCGGCTGGACGAAGCGGAAAAGACCATCGCCGACCTGAAGGACACGATGCTGCGCGAGCGCGCCGACATCGAGAACCAGCGCCGGCGACTGCAGCGCGAGCTGGAACAGTCCCGCCGCTTCGCCAACGAAGGCCTGCTGCGCGAGCTGCTGACCGTGTGCGACAACCTCGAGCACGGCCTGGCCGCCGACACCGACAACGCCACGGCCCTGCGCGAAGGCATGCAGTTGACCCTGAAGTCGCTCAACAAGGTGGTGGCCGACCACGGCCTGCAAGTCGTCGACCCGGCGGGCCAGCCGTTCGATCCCGAGCTGCACCAGGCCATGAGCATGGTGCCGAGTGCCGATCATGCGCCGGACACGGTGGTGACGGTGATGCAGAAAGGCTACGTGCTCAACGACCGCCTGCTGCGTCCCGCCCTGGTGATGGTGGCGAAGGCGCCGGAGGCTTGAACCGGGCCTTGCGCCTGCCTTGAATCGCAACGACTTCCCCCCATTTGAAAAGACAACGGCGGCCGCGGGGGCCGCGCCACATTTCGGAGCAGACAACCATGGGAAAAATCATCGGAATCGACCTGGGTACGACCAACTCGTGCGTGGCGGTGATGGAGGGCACTTCGGCCCGCGTCATCGAGAACGCCGAGGGTGATCGCACCACACCGTCCATCGTCGCCTTCAGCAAGGACGGCGAAGTCCTGGTGGGCGCGCCGGCCAAGCGCCAGGCGGTGACCAACCCAGCCAACACCTTCTATGCCGTCAAGCGGCTGATCGGACGCAAGTTCAGCGATGCCGAGGTGCAGAAGGACGTCGGCATGGTGTCCTACCAGATCCTCGAGCACGAGAACGGCGACGCCTGGGTGGGCACCTCCGACGGCAAGAAGATGGCGCCGCAGGAAGTGTCCGCCAAGGTGCTGATGAAGATGAAGAAGACCGC
>CAZMMO010000077.1:0-8736 GCA_964567365.1 uncultured Rhodanobacteraceae bacterium
TCAGGCAAAACACTCCCCGTTCGCCCTGAGGTATCGAAGGGCGGACAGCGCAATCCGCACGTGGCCTTGTGAGGGCCGAGGCGGTTCGTGGTTCGATACCTCACCACGAACGGGGGACTTGCGCAAGAACGGGGGCCTGCGCAAGGACAGGTCAGGCAAAACACTCCCCGTTCGCCCTGAGGTATCGAAGGGCGGACAGCGCAATCCGCACAAGGCCTTGCGAAGGCCGGGGCCGTTCGTGGTTCGATACGCGAAGCGACCCCGAGTCCCGAGACTCAAATATCGAACTTGATCCCCTGCGCCAACGGCAGATCGTCCGAGTAGTTGATGGTGTTGGTCTGGCGGCGCATGTAGGCCTTCCAGGCGTCCGAACCGGATTCGCGACCGCCACCGGTTTCCTTCTCACCGCCGAAGGCGCCGCCGATCTCGGCCCCGGAGGTGCCGATGTTGACGTTGGCGATGCCGCAGTCCGAGCCGGCCGAGGACAGGTACTGCTCGGCAGCCTTGAGGTTCTGCGTGAAGATGGCGCTGGACAGGCCCTGGGCCACGCCGTTCTGCATGGCGATGGCCTCGTCCAGGGTCTTGAACGGGATCACGTACAGGATCGGCGCGAAGGTTTCGGTCTGCACGATCTCGTCGTCGTTGCCCAGACCGGTGACGATGGTCGGCAGCACGAAGTTGCCCTTGCGGTCGGTCAACGCCTCGCCGCCGGTGCGGACGGTGCCGCCGGAGGCCTTGACCTTTTCGATGGCGGCCAGGTAGGCCTTGACGGCATCCTCGCTGTTGAGCGGGCCCATCAGGGTCTTGGGATCGGTGGGATCGCCGATCTTGCCGTCGACCTGCTTGTAGGCGGCCACCAGCTTGTCGGTGACCTCGTCGGCGATCGACTCGTGCACGATCAGGCGGCGCGTGGAGGTGCAGCGCTGGCCGGCGGTGCCGACGGCGCCGAAGGCGATGGCCGGGATGGCCAGCTTCTGGTCGGCCGACTCGTCCATGATGATGGCGTTGTTGCCGCCCAGCTCCAGGATCGACTTGCCCATGCGCCGGGCCACGCATTCGCCGACGTGGCGGCCGACCTTGGTCGAGCCGGTGAAGCTGACCAGGGCGATGCGCCTGTCGTCGATGAAATTCTGCGCCAGCTCGCTGCCGGCGTCCTGGAACAGGTAGAAGATGTCCGGGAAGCCGCCGGCCTTGAGCGCCTCGTTGCAGATTTTCATGGTGGCGATGGACGCCAGCGACGCCTTCGGCGAGGGCTTCCAGATGCAGATGTCGCCGCACGCGGCGGCCAGCATGCAGTTCCAGGCCCACACCGCGACCGGGAAGTTGAAGGCGCTGATCACGCCCACCAGGCCCAGCGGGTGGTATTGCTCGTACATGCGGTGCCCGGGGCGCTCCGAATGCATGGTGTAGCCGTGCAGCATGCGGCTCTGGCCCACGGCGAAGTCGGCGATGTCGATCATTTCCTGCACTTCGCCATCGCCCTCGGGCTTGATCTTGCCCATTTCCAGCGACACCAGCGAACCCAGCGCATCCTTGTGCTTGCGCAGGGCCTCGCCGCACAGGCGCACGGCCTCGCCGCGCACCGGCGCGGGCGTGCTGCGCCACACCTGGAACGCCTCCTGTGCGCGCGTGACGATGGTCTCGTAGTCAGCGGCGGAGGAGGCGTGGACCTTGGCGATCAGCTCGCCGGTAGCCGGGTTTTTCGGCTCCAGGGTACCGGCATCCGTGGTCTTGGACCATTCACCGTTGCCGAGGTAAGTGCCTGAATTGACGTCGGAAAGGCCGAGGGCCTGGAGGATGGCGTGGGACATGGAAACTCCTGCGTTGCTGGGCGGACCGGAGGGCCCGCAGAAACCGAATAGTTTAACAGATCTCCAGATGTCTTCTCGATAATTCATGACGTGGCATGGCGTGCGGGTCACGCTGCGACGTCAGGATTCCAGCACGGCCTGGATGCGGTCGAGGTTGGCCTTCAGCTGCGTGCCGAAGTTCTCGTATTGCTCGCACAGCAGCACGAAGATGCCGTCGATCAGGTGATGCAGCGAGGAATGGTAGAGCATGGCCTCGATGTGCGGGCGCTCGTCGTGCGCCGAGACCAGCAGGGCGATGTCGGCGTGCGCGCGCAGCGGGTTGGACGTGTGCCGGGTCACCGTGACGACCTTGCCACCGCATTCGTGGAAGTAGCGGCTGATTTCGCACAATGCCGTCTGCGTGCCGTGTTCGGAAAACACCAGGAAGACGTCGTCGGGCCCGACCGCGGAAATGCTTGCGGCCATGTGCACGGTGTCGAAATTGTGCTGCGTCATGATGCCCAACATGGTCAGGCGCAAGGCCGCGGCGCGGGCGTGGATGTCGTCGCGGCCCAGGCCGATGATGAATACGCGCGATGCGTGCGCGAGCGCGTCCGTCACGGCGCTCAGGGTTTCCGGGGGATTGATCAGGCGCGTGGCTTCCTCGGCCTCGGACTTCAGCCGCCACAGGGTTTCGGCCAGTTGCCCACCCAGGTCGCCTTCGCTTTGCGCGGCCGGGTGCGGAGCGCCGCCGTTGTCGGACCGGGCCACGGCCTCGCCGATGGAATACTTGAGATCGGGATATCCCTTGAAGCCCAGTTTCTGGCTGAACTTGACCACGCTGGACTGGCTGATGCCGACGGCATCGGCCAGTTGCTGCGAGGAGTAGTCGCGCAACAGGCGGGTGTTGTCGAGGATGAAATCGGCCACGCGCCGCTCGATCGCCGACATGCCGTCGCGCTCGGAGCGGATCTTGACCAGCGGTGAGGTGTAGGTCCCCTTTTCCTTGTCCATGCCGTAGGCTCCCGTCAGACGGCCAGCGGTTCCAGTCCGTCGATGCTTTCCACGCCCAGCCCGGGCGCATCGCCGATGCTGATTTCCGCGTCGTTGAAGCGGGTGCCGCTGCGGACCGGGTTGAATACGCACAGGGACGGGCCGTCCAGGTCGATCTTGGTGATCGTGTCGGACTTCGCCGTGGCCACGTGCACGGCCGCGGCGATGCTCACGCTGCCTTCGAGCATGCAGCCGATCATGCACTCGACCCCGTACAGGGAGGCGATGTCGGCGATGTGGATAGCATGGGAAATGCCGCCGGTCTTCATCAGCTTGATGTTGATGATGTCGGCCGCACGCATGCGGATCAGGTCGACGACCTGGATGGGTTCGAACACGCTCTCGTCGGCCACGATCGGCGTGTGCACGTGCTCGGTGACGTAGCGCATGCCTTCCAGGTCGCGCGCCTTCACCGGCTGCTCGACCAGCTCCAGCCGAACGCCCGCGTCCTCGAGCGTGTTCAGGGCATGCACGGCCTGTTTGGCGTTCCAGCCCTGGTTGGCGTCCAGGCGCAGCAGGGCGCGGTTTTCCACCGCCGCGTAGATGGCCTTGATGCGCTCGACGTCGATGCCGATGTCCCGCCCGACCTTGATCTTCAGTGATTCGAATCCGCGCTCGACCGCGTCGATGGAGTCGGCGACCATCTTGTCGATGTAGTCGAAGCTGATGCTGATGTCGGTGGTGATGACCGGATCGCCGCCGCCGAGCAACTTGTACAGCGGCGTTTCGTGGAGTTGCCCCCACAGGTCGTAGACGGCGATTTCCATGGCCGCCTTGGCGCTGGTGTTTCGTTCCATCGAGCCCTGGATCAGGCGGACGATGCGGTTGAGGTCGGCGATTTCCGTGCCGATCAGGCGCGGCGCGATGTAGTTGCGTATGGCCTCGGCGATCGACCCGTGCGTGTCGCCGGTGATGGCGGCGGTCGCGGGCGCCGAGCCGTAGCCGATGTGGCCGGTGTCGGTATGCAGTTCGATGACGATGTCCTCCACCTGGTCGATGGCGCGCGTGGCGTTCTTGAAGGGCGTCTTCAAGGGCACGCGCAGCATGGAATAGCGGACATCGGTGATTTTCATGCGGGAGCTTCCCCGATCAGTGGCGTGGCCGGATGCGCACGATGGCGGTCATGCGGTCGACGAAAGTCTGGTGATCGTTGTACATCAACGGCAGCAGTGGCGTCACCGAGACCTCGTTGAGCTTGACGCGACGGATGCCCCCGCTTGCGTCGTGAAAGCTTGCGCCCAACACGTCATGGATGACGTACGGTTGGCCGTGCCAGCGGCCGAGCATCATCATCACGTGGCCGGGGATATAGATCAAGTCGCCGGTTTTCAGCCCGGCCACCGCCCGCATGCGTTCGGCGTGGGTGGAGGACTTGTCGAAACGGGTCAGGTTGGCCGCCGGACTGACGCTTTGCGCGCTGGTGTTGCGCGGCATGGTGATGCCCATGCTGCGGTACACGTCGGACACGAAGCCCGAGCAGTCGCGGGCGTCGTAGGAGCTGCCCCAGCCGTAGCGCTCGCCCAGGAACTTGAAGGCCTGGCGGACGATATTGGCACGGGTGAGCGGCAGGTAGCGGTCGCCGACGTCGGTGTTTTTCTGCAGCAGGGCGTGGGTGAACCCCAGGGTTCCGTCCGCGTGGCGCACCGGCAGTTCGATCACGTGCGAGGCGTACGGGCCCTGGCCGTTGACCGGCTTGTCGTCCGGCCAGTCCGGGTCGTAGGGCACGCGGGTGCCCATGTCCAGTTGCAGCTGGGACACCTGCGGCTCCTCGCGCGTGAACACGGTGCGCACCGAGGCGCCGGTCACCACCAACCAGGGCGTCTTGCCGACGTAGTCGAACACCTGTTGGGCGCTGCCGACGGCGATGTACTTCGCCTGCACCCAGGCGCGGTAGCGCGGGGCCTCCACGAACAGCCACTTGCCGTCGCGGCTGGCGTGCAGCACCGCCACCGGCGTGCCCGGCACCATCGCGCTTTCCTGGAAGCGGTCGATGTCGGTGTCGCCCGGGCGGCTGAACACGCGCAACGTGGTCGGGAACCCGCGCAGCGCGGCGCGGTGCACCACCAGTCCATAACGTACGGCCTGTTGCGCGGGGATGGCGTCCAGGGCCAGGTTGTCGGTGATGGCCTGCAACGTGGACGCGGGTACCGGCTTGCCGTGCACGTCGTACAGCGTGCGCCGGGGCGGACGCGAGCAGGCCTCGATCCACTGCTTCAACGTCGCCGCGTCCAGTTGCGCAGGCAGCTTGCGCAGGTCGTACACGTACGGGTCGAGCTTCGTCACCCGGGCGTCGTAGGCGGCGACGGCCGCGTCGTCCATGATGACGTGGTCCGGCTTCTCGAGCCGTTGCAGCCAGAATTGCGGGGTCAATTGCGCCGGGGTGATGCCGACCACGCCGTGCGCGGGCATCGGCAGGGTGTCCGCCGCGCGCAGGGGCAACGCGATGCAACCGAGGGTGATGGCCAGAGCCATGGCGATCGTGAAAGAACGAATGTGCATGGAATCTACCAATTTTATGTCAGGGCAGGGCCAGCGACGACATGATCGACGCCACCATGATGCCGAAGCCACTACCGAGGATATAACCGAGCAGGGACAGCAGGATCCCCACCGGCACCAGGGAGCGCGAGTAGCTGGCCGCCAGGATGGGCGTGGTGGCCACGCCGCCCACGTGCGCCAGCGAGGCGATGCCGCACAGGTACAGGTCGAAGTGGAAGACCTTGGCCGCGAGCACCAGCAGCAGGGCGTGGATGGAGATGACGCTGATGCCGCACAGCACGTACAGCGGCGCCGCGGAGATGCCGCGGAAGCTGCTTTGCGAGGCCAGGATCACCACGGCGACGAACAGCAGGGTTCCGGAGATGGGGCTGGCGCCCGGATAGCGTGCCAGCGGGGTGTGCGCCACGACCAGGCCGGCCAGCGTGGCGAGGATGATGGCCCAGGTGGTTTCCGAGATGATGCCCGATTCGGGCAGGAATCCGGCCAGCGCCCGCGACAACACGGCGACCAGCAGGGCCATGCCCAGCCACAACAGGATGCCCTCGGCCGAAGTCGGCTTGCTGGTGCGTTCCTCGACGTCGAGCACGTCGGCGCTGGAAACGGCCCGCGTCCAGCGGTTGAACGCGGGCGCCAGGCGCGCCACGGAAAACAGCACGGCTACCCACATCGAGTAGCAGATGGCGTCGGTCAGCAGGGAGAACGCCAGCAGCGAATCGGGCATGCCGATGGCCTGCTTGACCCCGATCATGTTGGCGGTGCCTCCCACCCAGCTTCCGGAAAGGGCCGCGAGCGGCTCCCAGGCATCGCCGGGCAACCATTGCCGGAACATCGCGAACGTGAGCATGAAGGCGATGAACAGGCTGGCCGTCACGCTGAAGAACACGGCCAGCACGCGCGGTCCCAGCTTGAAGATGGCACGCAGGTCGCAGTTGATCATCAGCAGGAACAGCAGCGCCGGCACCAGTTGCGCCACCAGGCTGGCCTGTGCGGTATGGATTTTCTCGTTGATCTCCCACAGCCCGACCACGGACAGCCCGGTGACCAGCAGGTAGGTCAGCACGATGGGCGGCAGGATGGAGAAAAACTTCCATTCGAAGCGGCGTTCGAGTGCCGGGAAAATCCCCGCGCACAGCAGCATCACGGCCATGAACGGCCAGACGGTATGAATCATGGGCAAACTCTCGCGGTGGCGGGCGGAATCGGAATTTGTTTACTCATTGCGAGGTATTATTTTTGGTGAAAACAAAGGTTTAAGGAATAAATTATCGACTATTTGTACGGCGTCGTGTCAAGCAAATCAGGCTTTTTTCATGAAAACCGTGGAGTCGCAAGGATCAATGTATGTGCGGCCGACCCGCTCATCCGATTGCCGGCTGTAGGAGCGCACCCGGGCGCGACGGCATCAGCGTCCATGGGCTTCGAGCCCGTCGCGCCCGGGTGCGCTCCTACAGATGAGGAAGCATCGATTCTTATGATGCAAAATTTGGGAATAAATTATTGACCGTGACTTTGTGCCCGTGATACACCTCTTTCGTCAACACCATGTAGTAGAGAGGACCGGATGCGAAGGGGCGTGGTTAGCGGACGGGTCGAAGTGCCCGCGGGCGGACGTTCGTGGGCGTTTTTGCTCGCATGGTTGCTGGCGATGACGGTGCCGGCGGCGGCTTTCGGCGCCGCGCCGGGCCCGGGCGGGCAGGAGGCGGCGGTCATGCACACGATCATCGGCCTGGTCGACGCCGGCCAGTTCCATGCGGCCGGACAACGCATCGAGGCCGCGCTGAAACAGCCAGGCCTGTCGCCGGCCGAACGCCGCTCCCTCACGTTCCAGCGGGTGCGCATGCAGCGTATGCGCCTGGATTTCCACCTCACCGCCGCGCAGGCCAAGGCCCGTGTACGCAAGCGGATTCCCGGTCTGACCGATGCCGAATTCGCGCGCTGGGACGCCCAGGGCATGCTCGAGCACATGTACATCGACGGGCAACTGCGGTATTTCCGCGGCGCGCCGTCCAACCTGTTCCGGCTCAGCGCCGAGGCGAGCAAGCTGCGCGCGGTACAGACGCCGCTGCTGCCCAGCGGCCTGCCGGAAAAATTCACCCGCCAGGTCACCCGGTTCGACCGGCAGGTGATCCGCGAGGCGCGGCAGACCGGTCGTTCCAGCGTGTTGCCGCAGCGGGTGGAAGTGACCCAGACGGTGACCGTTGACGCCGATGCCGTGCCGGCCGGCAAGACCGTCCGCGCCTGGATTCCGTATCCGCGTGCCAATCCGGGCCAGCAGGAGGACATCCGCTTCGTCGCCAGCCAGCCGGCTGCGCACCGCATCGCGCCCGCCTCGGCCCTGCAGCGCACCGTGTATCTGGAAAAGAAGGCGCAGGCCGGCAAGCCGACCGTGTTCTCGGTCACCTACGAGGTCACGCTGTACGCGCAATACCACGCGATCGACCCGGACAAGGTGGTCAAGGCCAAGATCACGCCCGAGCTGGCGCCCTACGTGGCCGAACGTGCGCCGCATGTGGTATTCACCGAGCCGCTGCGCGTGTTCTCGCACCAGGTGGTCGGCGACGCCACCAATCCCTGGCGCATCGCGCAGAGGATCTATGCCGCGGTCGACAAGATTCCCTGGGCCGGCGCGCGCGAATACTCCACGATTTCCGACATCAGCGCCTATACCCTGCGCAACGGCCACGGGGACTGTGGCGAGCAGACCCTGCTGCTGATCACGCTGATGCGCATGAACGGCATCCCGGCGCGCTGGCAATCGGGCTGGACCTTCACCAAAGGGAAGCGCGACGACATCCACGACTGGGCGGAAATCTACCTGGCCCCGTACGGCTGGATCCCGGTCGATGTCACCTACGGCAGGCTCGATTCCCGCGACCCGGCCCTGAAATGGTTCTATCTGGGCGGGCTGGACAACTACCGTATCGCCTTCAACGACGGCTTTTCGCAGCCGTTCGTGCCGCCCAAGCATTCGTTCCGTTCCGACACCGTCGACAACCAGCGCGGCGAGGTCGAATGGGATGGCGGCAACGTGTACTACAACCAGTGGAGCTTCCACTTCGACTGGAAAATCCTGTCCTCGGAGGACTCTTCGCATGAATAGCCCGGCGGCATGCCCGACCGCCGGCATCGGTCGCAAGGGATGCGGCTGAAGCCCTTTGTACGGGTCGTGTATCCGGCATGCCGATACGCGGAAATCCTCTCCCCGGGGGGTGGCCACCGGACGTTTGCAACGTAAGGTCAATCCCCCTTTTTGGCGGCCTGTATGCGGACAGGCCGCCCCTTTTTTCGTCCGGTCGATGAGCCGGATGAACATGCTTGCCGGCAGCTGATCGCCTTCCCGTGTAGGAGCGCACCTGGGCGCGCGCCCGGGGGGGGGGCAAGGTGGGGGTTTGGC